>CAZWOG010000013.1:5985-10525 GCA_964635685.1 uncultured Dehalococcoidales bacterium
AGATTAGCTGGGTTCCGTTACGGTTGTTTATTTTTAAAGCATTTATATGCATGTTTCCTTGAGAAAGGTGAGAGAAAATCTCAAGGGAATCAACGATTTGCCCCATGAGTTCAGGTTTATGAGGAAGGATGGACAGTCCATCTGGATTCTGGAGAGGGTCGCCTCGATCGAGTATAAAGGCAGGAGGGCGGCCATCGGCAGCTTTATGGATATCAGCGAGCGCAAACGCATTGAGGAAGTACTGCGACAGAGAAGTCATGAACTTGAGCAGAGGACCAACCAGCTTCTTGCGCTGCAGAAGATAACAGCGTCAATCCAGAGCACTCTGGACTTGAAGGAGATTCTGCAGCAGGTTGCCAATGGCGTAGTGTATAATCTGGGTTTTGACCACGCGCTCATAATAAAGGTCGATGAGGCGGCTAATGTAGCCAGGGGGATGGTATTTGCTACAAGGGATGATGCATCAAAGGTCAGTGATCTGCAGGCAACTATAGGCAGACGCCTAATAGAGATAGAGATACCACAGGTCAGGGGTTACAGCAAGGTGGTGGATAATAGTTTAGATGGCAAGGCCACTATCACGCATGATTTCTTCGAAGTAGCCTCTGCAATACTGACGCAAGATGAGAGCAATGCTGCGGCGGAGTTGCTGGATGCAAAAACTGTCATAGTCATGCCCCTTTTCGCCAGGGATCGTCATGTAGGAAGTATACTGGCCTTGACTAAACAAGAAGAAATCGGGATATTGCTGGAGCCGCTACGCATCCTCAGCGACCAGGCCGGTTTCGCGATAGAGAATGCGGACCTGTACCGCGGGGTGTCAGAGTTTGCACAACGTCTGTCAGTCATCAGCGCACTGTCCAAAATACTGGGCTCAAGCCTGGATATTAAAGGTGTGTATAATGTGTTCACTGAGGAAATCAAGAAGGTCATGGACTTCGATCGTACCAGCATAGCGATGGTGGAAGGGGATCAGCTAAGGTACTTCGTTGTAGCAGAGGAAGTGGATACGGCATTGAAAGACGGTGCCAAGCTGCCGTTGAGTGATTCAGCCACAGGGCTGGTGGTTAAAACAAAGAAGACCATTATCGAACCGGATTTCGATAAAGAGATGAAATTCCCTATCGATCATATGTATTACCGCAGCGGTTTGAGATCAGCTATCCGGGTTCCCTTGTTTTCAAAGGGAGAGGTGTTTGCCACATTTAACCTTGCCAGCAGAAGACCCAATGCCTATGGTGAACGGGAAAAAGAGATACTGGAACAGGTATCAGGCTCATTGACTGCTGCTATCGAAAACTCCCGATTGTTTGATCAGGTCAAGCAACACGAGGACGAGCTGTTAAAAGCTTATGAGGATTTGAAATCGGCACAGGAGTATATGGTTCAGGCCGAGAAATTGAGGGCGCTGGGCGAAATGGCCGGCGGTGTAGCACACGATTTTAATAATATTCTGGCCGTGGTATTAGGTCGTACTCAGCTGGCGCTGGAGGATGTGAAGGATGAAAAATTAAAGAAGGACCTGCAGGTGATTGAGCAGACGGCTATAGATGCTGCGACGACGGTGCGACGGTTGCAGGACTTTGCAAGGGTAAGGGTGGAGCGCAATTTTGAAGTGCTGGATTTGAGAGAGGTTGTGGAGAGCGCGTTACAGATGGCAGAATCCCGCCGCGTGAAGTTGAAGGAGAGAGAAGGAATAGATATCGATGTGGAGTCAAAGTTGCGGGATATTGCAACTGTTGAAGGGGATGCTGCGGAGTTGAGGGAGGGGTTGCTTAACATCATATTCAATGCAATGGATGCCATGCCTAAGGGCGGAAAGATTACGATTGAGGCCAAGCGGACCAAGAAATGGGTGACTATTACAATTAGCGATACGGGGATTGGTATCCCAGAGGAGATAAGAAGTAAGATATTCGAGCCGTTCTTCACTACTAGAGCTCATAAAGGCACTGGGCTTGGGCTCAGTGTTACATACGGTATCATACAGCGCCATCGCGGGGAGATATTGGTGGAAAGCACTGTAGGCGTTGGTTCGACTTTTTATATTAAGCTCCCTATATGCGAGAGTGTGATAAGCAAGAAGCATGCGGCGGGGAAAGCTGATGCTGTGAGGAGCGTTTCCATACTCATGGTCGATGACAACCCGGAAGTTGCGGGAATCCTGGGCCTTACCCTGCGGCGACTCGGCCATAAAGTAGTAGAGGCAAATAGCGGCGAGGCGGCCATAAATACCTTTGAGTTGAGTAATTTCGATCTGGTGATTACGGACCTCGGTATGCCCGATATGTCAGGCTACGAGGTGGCTAAAATCGTAAAGGAGATAAAGCCGGGAACGCCTGTGTTAATAATCAGTGGCTGGGGAGGACAGCTTGATCTGGACGAAATGCCGGAGGTGGATGGGGTCATAGCGAAGCCTTTCAGCAAGGAGATTCTCTCAGAGAAAATAGCGGCATTGCTCTCGCGCAAAGGTATTCAAGCCAAAAATGTACAAAAGAAGGCTACTAAAGCGAAGAGAGTCAGCAAGAACGTTTCCAAGAGCGATAAAGCGGCCGAAGGTTTAACTGGCAAGGAAAAGCCCAAGAAAAAGAAAGGCACGAAACCAGAGGTATAAGATTTATACATCCAGATGATATGAAAGTAAAAGGAAAGGCCCGCTCAGGCGGGCCTTTATTATTCTAAGGGAAACGACCCGTTATAGTAAGGACGGCACGCCGTCTGAAGCCTTTTGCATCTCTTTCAACTTGTCCTCAGCTTCTTTCTGCCTCTTCTTCAGCAGAGGGGCAGATTCCGTTACTGTGCTGAACAGGTGTTTAACCCTCGGGACATCTCTAAGCTGCGAGAAGATTACCGTAACGCTCAGATCGCTCCGTTCTCGTGGGTAGTCTCCGCTTCTGATAAGAGCGTCTTCTGCGACCTCCCTCATCAGGCTCCCCAGCTCTTTTACCAGTTCCACGTTCATCTCCTTTTGCGGAGCGGCGAGCAGGTACAGGGCTTTTGATGCATCAGCGGGATTGATTGTTGCCGACATCTCGGACATTGCCTGGTTCATTGCCTCCAGGCCGCGGAAGGTCTCCCTTCCTTTAGACCTGAAGCTTCTCGTGCGTTCAAATGGCAGTTTCCTGAATGGACTCAACGGGGCTTTGCCGATACCAATTACTGTCCAGCTTTCCAGAGTCTGCATGATATCGCCGGCATCAAGGGTTTTAGCTCCAATATTGCTTCGCTTTACTTCTTCGCCGGCACAGAGCAACTCGAAGAACGGGCTTACGATTTGCTCGTTCATTTTATCCATATTATTCAACAGGTTGGCATCTTTCTTCAGGTATCTCTGGTTGTCAGCAAGAAATACGGCATCGGCGACAGAATGTATCGATTTTAGACAAGTTGCGGCATTATATACGCATCTCTCTTCAGACTCTTCTTCGTAAGAGAAGGGGAGCACGACCAGGGCATAGACCGGTTTTTCTGGGTACCTTTCTTTGATTGTATCTGCAACTATGGGTAACGCACCGGAACCGGTACCGCCTGCGGCACCTGCGATGAGCAAGAATGCATCGGTCTCGTAGAATCTGGAACCGCTCCGTATTGCATCAACTATTTTATCTTTATCGTTCCTAGCGACCTCTGCACCGAGTTCATTAATTTTCCCAACACCATGGCCTGCGGTCTTTCTCCCGCCAATAAGCAGCCGATGATGATAATCTGGCTTTATAGTTCTTAATCCACTGAGGTCAGCTTGGTCTGTATTGACAGCGTAGACACCCATTATTATCTGGATAGAGCGCTGGTGCTGAGCCATTTTGCCCATTCTAGCAAATTCGTCAGCTATCCTGCTGCCACACTGTCCAAGTCCAACTACAACCATTCTCATTTCTAGCCTCCTTGTTATATCCCCACTACCGATATCAGGTATTTAAGTATTATCTTACTGTTGATTTCTACTGTCAATACTTGAACTCGCTATTATATCTGTGTATCAAATTATGTTATATGGTAAGTGTGAGAGTTTTCATGTAAATCTTACGATGATATAATAATTGCCTGACGTAATGGGAGCCCCCGATGGAGTTTCGTAAAGAGATAATAACCGCCGAATTGTTGAGTCCGTTGCGCGGCTTTGAGCGCGAGACAAAATCGATAGAGTATCGCAGCGATCCGTTGACCGGTTACCTCAGCCGCGTAAGCGTGGACCGTGCGGAGAGAGTAAAGCAGGCACAGGGCGTCGCGGTTGATGTGGCGGATATCGCAGCTCGCTCGGCCGAAGGGTGCTTCTTCTGTCGCGGTAATATCGACGGTGGCACCACCAGGTTCGTGCCGGGGTTTCTGACGGGCGCTACAGATGGTCGGATAAAAGTTGGTCAGTGTACGTTGTTCCCCAACCTGCATCCGTTTGCTGAGTACCACGCTGTAGCAACACTTACGAATTGGCACTATCTGGAGCTCGACGAGTTTACCCCCCGGATGGTTGCGGATAATCTCAAGGCGGCTCAGAAGTATATCGCCTCAGTCAATCGCCACTGCGCTGATGCCAGCTATC
>CAZWOG010000014.1:0-10457 GCA_964635685.1 uncultured Dehalococcoidales bacterium
ATGGCCTTCTCCATGCGGTTCATGATCTCCATCTCGGGGACGCAGGTATCGGTCACGCGGTTCAGGTGGCGCTCCAGCAGCGCCGCCTCTTCCTTGGGCGCAAGGTGGCGGTAATTCGGCACGTCCTCATAGAAGTCGTAGGCTATCAGGTTGAAGATGTCTTCTTCGAGGTTGGCGCCGGTGCACACGATGAGGTGTATCTTGTCCCGGCGGATCATTTCAGCCAGCGATAGCCCCAACTCCGCGGTGCTCATGGCGCCCGCCAGTGAAATCATCATTTTGCCCTCATGAGCCAGGAAGTCCCGGTAGCCCTGCGCCGCGTCGAGCAGGGCGGCGGCATTGAAATGCCGGTAGTGGTGTTCCATAAAGGCACCCACGGGGCCGAGCTGCGGAAGCTTTGCTGCAGACCTGGAGCGAGGCTTTTTGGAGCCTCCGCTCGCTTTCTTCGAGAGCGATCTCGGACCGGATGTTATAGCCACCAGAACAACTCCTCAATTCTATCGTATTCACCGAATCCAACCATCTTCCCTCTCTCCTCCTGCCGACCAGCAGTTTCATGCCGATTCCATGAACGTCAGCATTATATATTGAGCATGGATGGACGTCAATTGAAAACTATATCAGTCCATCGATAAATATACGTCTGCGACGAGCGAATGTGGTGATGTCTGCCATCGTAATGGAGAGAGCTCTGCCCAGCGTCGTGAGCGAACTGATATCGGCACCGGTGATCGAAGTGCCCGCAAGCACAGGATACGGCACAAGTTCCGGAGGGCTTGCCGCGTTCCTTACTATGTTGAATAGCCGTTCAACCGGCGTCGCGGTGGTCAATATCGACAAAAGTCTCGAATCTGGCTATCTCGCAGTATTGATCAAGCGCTAATCTTCAGACGTATCTTCTTCAAAAGGCTCAAGCTCTGCAGAAGACTCTTCCAGTGGCTTTTCTCTCTCGCCTTTCTCCACTAGCCCCTCAGGTGCCATCTCCCCTTTGCCCAACTCGCTGTCTAATGCCTCCTGCAGCGCTCCTTCAAAGGTCTTCTCATCTAAAACAAGAGGCGGCGGCGGCGCCAATGACGCCAGTGCCTCCGGCGAGAGAACACACCGGGCCGGGATCAGCTTGCCAATAATCACATTTTCCTTTAGCCCAAGCAGTTTATCCGTCTTCCCGGCTACCGCAGCTTCCGTAAGTACCCTCGTGGTCTCCTGGAATGAGGCTGCCGAGAGGAAACTGTTCGTATTTAGTGAAGCCTTTGTTATTCCTAATAGAACCGGCTGGGCTGTGGCCGGCTCACCGCCTTCCGCCAGTACCTTAGCGTTAATATCCTCATATACAAAGCGATCTACGAGCTCGCCAGGTAGCAGCTCGGTATCCCCGGGGACATCTATCCTTACCTTGCGCAGCATCTGACGCACTATAGTTTCGATATGCTTATCATTAATAGACACTCCCTGAGAACGATACACCTGCTGGACCTCGTCTACCAGGTACTGTTGCACAGCCTCCCTGCCCATTATCCGCAGCAAATCCTGAGGGTTGAGAAAACCTTCGGTGAGCTGCTGACCCGCATGTACCTGCTGGCCAGATTCCACAACGATGTGTGAAGCAGCCGGTACCACATACTCGCGCTGTTCCTTCTCTTCATATGAAATAGAGATCAGGTTCTTCTCAACGCTCACAGTGCCAGCAACCCTGGCAATGTGCGGAGCAGCCCCTGCAATTAGCGCCTTGGAGGTATCCTTCGGCTCAGCAAGGACCTCTCCGATATCAACCCACTGGCCTGTAGTTACGGTGGCTTTCCATCCCGATGGCAGAGAAAACTCATCCCTATAGGTTTCAGAGCTTTCTACCTTGATCTTGCGCTCGTCCTCATCTTCGATAATATGAACATATCCGTCTATCTCAGAGATAACAGCCTGAACTTTCGGCGAACGAGCCTCGAAAAGTTCTTCGACACGCGGCAGACCGCTGATGATGTCCTGCCCGGCAACGCCACCGGTGTGGAATGTACGTAGGGTTAGCTGCGTCCCAGGCTCTCCGATGCTCTGAGCCGCTATGATTCCCACCGCCTCGCCCATCCTGACCTGCGTCCCATGTGCCAGACTCCTGCCATAACACTTCTGGCAAACGCCGTGCCTGAGCTGACAGGATAGTGCTGACCTTACATATACGCTTTTTATCTTAGCCTGGGCAATCTGCTTGGCCTTACTTTCATCGATCTCCTGGTCTTTTTCAATAATTACTTCACCGGTTTTCGGATGGACAATGTCCTCTATTACAGTTCGCCCTACTATGCGCTCCTCAAAAGGCGCTATTATACGCCTTCCCGACTCTGAAATCGATATACCCGCAGTCGTGCCACAGTCCTCTTCTAGCACTATCACGTCCTGTGCGACGTCCACGAGCCTTCTTGTAAGATAACCGCTGTCCGCAGTACGTAACGCTGTATCAGCCAGCCCTTTTCTTGCTCCGTGCGTGGAGATAAAGTATTCGAGTGCTGTCAAACCTTCACGGAAGCTGGAACGGATAGGAAGGTCAATAACTCGCCCTGATGGGTCGGCCATCAGGCCTCGCATACCAGCCATCTGCCTTATCTGAGCGATATTACCCTTGGCCCCTGAAGTAGCCATCAAATATATAGAGCCATACTTGTCTAGAGATTCCTCAATAGCCTTGGAGACCCTATCAGTAGCCTCCGACCACAATCTTACTGTGCTTGTATAGCGTTCCTCCTCGGAGATAAGCCCCTTCTGGAACTGTCTATCAACCTCAGCTACCTTTTTTTCTATCTCTTCCAATATCTCTTTCTTCGACCCTGGCGCCTGCATATCATGTATAGCTATACTGCAACCTGACTGCGTAGCGTAACGGAAGCCCAGACCTTTAATATCGTCGGCCAGCTTTGCAGCCTTCTCATTGCCCAACGTTTTATAGCACTCAGCCACCATGCGCCTCAGCGTCCCTTTATCTGCAGTCCTATTTAAAAAGCCTAATTCTTTGGGAACAACTTCATTAAATATAACGCGTCCGATAGTAGTCTTAAAGCGTTCCCCCTCGTCGTTTCTGACCTCAACCTCTGAGCCAAGATCCACTATGCCCATATCATATGCTAGTTTGGCTTCCTCAAAGCTGCTGAAGGCCATGCCTTTTCCTTTTCCATTCGCCTTGGGCATGGTCAGGTAATAGCATCCTAGAACAATATCGAGTGTGGCAGCCACTGCAGGCTCACCTGAGCTCGGCAGCAGCATGTTCTTGGTAGATAACATTACCTCCCGGGCTTCGAGAACTGCCGCTTTGGAAAGAGGAACATGTACCGCCATCTGATCGCCATCGAAGTCGGCATTGAACGCCGTGCAGACCAGCGGGTGTATTTGAATGGCGCTGCCGTCTATCAATACAGGCTCGAATGCCTGAATCCCCAGCCGGTGCAGGGTAGGAGCACGGTTAAGCAGTACAGGCCTTTCCTTCATCACAATATTTAAAGCGTCCCATACCTCCGGCCTCTCACGTTCCACAAGACGCTTGGCGCTCTTAATATTATGGGCATGACCTTGAATGATGAGGTAGTGCATTACAAAGGGTTTAAAGAGCTCTAAGGCCATCCTCTTAGGCAAACCGCACTGATGTAGCTTTAACTCCGGCCCCACTATGATAACTGAACGGCCGCTATAATCAACCCTCTTGCCTAAAAGGTTCTGGCGGAAGCGCCCCTGCTTGCCCCTGAGCATATCTGATAATGACTTCAGCTTGTGATTGCCAGCGCTGGTGATGGCTCTACCTCTGCGCCCGTTGTCGATTAGGGAATCTACAGCCTCCTGGAGCATTCTCTTCTCATTACGAACGATTATCTCCGGCGCACCGAGATCTAACAGCCTCCGCAGTCTGTTGTTGCGGTTTATTGTTCTGCGATACAGATCGTTCAGATCAGATGTAGCGAACCTGCCGCCATCCAGCTGAACCATCGGGCGCAGGTCTGGAGGGAGCACGGGAAGCACCGTCATTATCATCCACTCCGGCTTATTCCCGCTTCTCCTTAGCGCCTCTACCACCTTGAGCCTTTTGATAGCCTTCTTGCGGCGTTGGCCGGTGCTGGAACGTGTTTCCTTATAAAGCTCCTCGCTCAACCCATTGAGATCGAGCTTTGCCAGTATATCCAGGATAGCCTCCGCCCCCATGCCATTCTTGAATACGCCTGGATATCTATCATTAAGTTCGCGATGTTTATTATCGCCGAGCAACACCAACCTCTGAATTTCCTCCAGCTCATCGATTCTGCTGTTGATTTCATCCCAGCGTTTCTGCTTCTCCCCCGCTATCTCCGGAGTGGTTTCATCTGTAGCTTCTATAGCGGAAAGCTGCTCCCTGAGATTCGATAAAGCAGTTTCCTTAGCCGATTCGTCCACACTTGTAATAATATACTGGGAGAAATAAAGTACACGCTCCAAGTTTCTTGGCGAGATATCTAACAGCAATCCCAATACACTGGGAGTCCCTTTAACAAACCATATATGGCTTACAGGGGCAGCGAGTTCTATGTGTCCCATGCGCTCACGCCGCACCCTGGCACGGGCAACTTCTACACCGCACTTATCGCAAATGATTCCGCGGTACCGCACTTTTTTATATTTGCCACAATAGCATTCAAAATCTTTCGTCGGGCCGAAAATCCGTTCACAGAACAGGCCATCCCGCTCCGGCTTCAACGTACGATAATTAACAGTCTCGGGTTTAGTCACTTCACCCCATGACCAGCTTCTTATCTGCTCTGGCGAGGCCAGAGAAATTCGTACAGCGCTAAAATCGTTAACTTCAAGCACCACTGTCTCTCCCTTCGAGTCTTGGCATCTTTGAGCCCGGATACTCACCCAAGTCAGAGGCTAGGACCACACTCTCCTCCTCATCATTCAAGACTTCAACCGCAAGTCCCAGGCTCTGAAGCTCCTTAACTAACACCTTGAAGGACTCGGGTACACCCGGTTCCCAGATAGTATCCCCTTTGATTATTGCCTCATAAGTCTTAGCCCGGCCTGTGACATCATCAGATTTAACAGTCAGCAACTCCTGAAGCACGTGGGCTGCACCATAGGCCTCCAAAGCCCAGACTTCCATCTCGCCAAAACGCTGGCCGCCGAACTGAGCCTTACCACCCAATGGCTGCTGTGTGATAAGCGAATACGAACCGGTTGAGCGAGCATGAGCTTTGTCTTCAACGAGGTGAATGAGCTTCATTAAATATGTATACCCTCCTGTAACTGGTTGATCAACAGGCTCCCCGGTCCGGCCATCATACAAGGTAGTCGCACCCCAGATAGGTAGCGGAATACCTTTATCTTTGCTAATTTTCAACGCCGCTGCCAATAATTCCTCATCATTGAGGCCTTCTTTCACCCTAGCTCCCGCGTCTTTCATCCACAATCGCAGGGCGACACGCCTAGCTTCACCAGTATGATCACTGGCAAAGACCTTTTTCCCATCATATCCCAGGTCGTTCAAATACGCTTCGGCCCTATCTACTTCAAAATGGTCGCCCTTCTCGGGGTCGGGAATGATCGCGTTGGTACGATGAGCGAGCCAGGCTTTAGCTAATGCATCCTCAATATCATCGTTATCAGCACCATCGAACACCGGTGTATTTACTCTGAATCCGAGTGTTTTTGCAGCCCAGCCGAGGTGCGTTTCCAGCACCTGTCCCAAATTCATACGTGAAGGTACGCCGATGGGGTTGAGAACAACATCCACATGACGCCCATCCGGTAAGAAAGGCATATCCTCTACAGGAAGGATCCGGGCCACCACCCCCTTGTTGCCATGCCTCCCCGAAACCTTATCGCCTTCGGAGATCTTTCTCAATTGCGCCACCCATACACGAACCATTCTGTTAACACCGGGCGGGAGCTCGCTATGCGTTTCGCGGGTGAATTCCTTGACATCAATAACTTTGCCCCATTCGCCGTGAGGTACCCTAAGTGACGAGTCTTTCACATCCCTTGCCTTATCGCCGAAGATAGCCCGCAACAGCTTCTCCTCGGCACCGAGTTCCGCTTCTCCCTTTGGTGTGATTTTCCCTACAAGAATATCACCCGGCTTAACCTCGGCCCCAACCCGCACAACCCCTTTTTCGTCAAGATTTCTGAGGCTCTCTTCTCCTACATTAGGTATATCCCTGGTGATTTCCTCTGGCCCCAGTTTCGTGTCACGAGACTCGATCTCGTGTTTCTCCACATGAATAGATGTAAATTTGTCATCCCTGACCAAATTCTCACTGATAACCACCGCATCCTCAAAATTGTATCCTTCCCAGCACATAAAAGCACAAAGGACATTCCTCCCCAGTGCCAGTTCGCCGTGATCCGTAGAAGAGCTATCGGCCAGCACCTGGCCCTTTTTGATTTTCTGCCCTTTAGAAACGAGGGGGCGCTGATTGATACAGGTCCCCTGGTTTGAGCGTGCGAACTTCGTTAACGGATATATCTGCTCCTTTTTCCCATCTCGAATAATAATCTGCTTGGACGTAACGGATTTTATTACCCCATCCCGATCTGCAATCAACACTTGCCCACTATCATACGCCGCCTGTGCTTCCATTCCCGTTCCGATTATCGGAGACTCGGCCCAGATGATAGGCACCGCCTGGCGCTGCATATTGGATCCCATCAACGCACGGTTAGCATCATCATGTTCCAGAAATGGAATGAGGGCCGTAGAAACGCTAACTATCTGCTTGGGTGAGACATCCATCAGATTTACTTTAGTCGCCGGTGATTCCTCAAATTTACTGCCAAGCCTGGCCTCTACTTTGTCGTTAACAAACTGATTTCTTTCATCCAATGGTTCATTAGCCTGGGCAATAGCGTATTCATCCTCCTCATCTGCCGAGAAATATATAACCGCATTAGATACAAAGGGCGAAACCTTGACCTTTCGCTGATTCAACTTGGTCAACTTTGCTGCTGCCTTTTCTGTAATCTTGCTGCCAGATTTAATTATTGACTTCCCATCATCATCAAGTATGTTCTCCGCCACCGTCCTGCCCGTGAGATTAGAAGAATCGTTATCCACCTCATGAACAACCCTGCGATAAGGTGCCTGGATGAATCCATACTCATCGATTATGCTAAAAGTAGCCAGCGATCCTATTAAACCGATGTTAGGCCCTTCAGGCGTTTCAATAGGGCAGATACGCCCATAATGGGAATAGTGAACGTCTCTCACTTCGAATCCGGCACGCTCCCTCGATAGACCGCCTGGTCCCAGTGCTGAAACCCTGCGTTTGTGGGTCAGTTCTGCCAGCGGGTTCGTCTGATCCATGAATTGCGATAACTGTGAGGCCCCGAAAAACTCACGCATAGCAGCCACTACCGGCCTTACATTAATTAAGGCACTTGGAGTAACGGATTCCGGATCGATGATGCTCATCCGCTCCTTGATCACACGTTCCATACGAAGCAGACCGATCCTGAACTGATTCTGAATTAATTCTCCAACAGTACGTACTCTTCGATTACCAAGGTGATCTATGTCATCGGGAGTGTCCGCGCCAGTATTAACCATGATTATGTGGCGTACAATCTCAACCAGATCCTCTCCAGTAGCCGTTTGATGTGAGCGAGGGATATCAATGTTCAACCGCTTGTTAACCTTGTAGCGCCCTACCCGCCCCATATTGTATCGTCTGGGATTAAACAGCAGGTTTTCAATAAGGTTCTGAGCATTATCCTTCGAGGGAGGATCCCCGGGACGCAATCGCCGGTAGAATTCTATTAATGCAGTCTCTTTATCCCTTACCATAGAATCTCTCTCAACAGTAGCTTGTATGAAGCGCTGGCCCTCCTGTATCCCTTCGAAAAGTTTATCAATCTCCTCATCGCTGCTATAACCGACGGCACGCAGCATTGTTGTAACGGGTATTTTCCTCTTTCCGTCTACTTTTACCGATATTACATCCTTGCTGCTGGTTTCAAATTCCAGCCAGGCGCCTCTCTCTGGGATCAGCTTTGCAAAACATAGCTGTCTGCCAGTAGTGACATCCTGCTCAAGGGTAAAATAAACGCCGGGTGAACGAATAAGCTGGCTGACTACAACCCTCTCTGCTCCATTAATAATGAAGGTTCCTTTGGGGGTCATCAGGGGGAAGTCTCCCATGAATATGTCTTGTTCTTTGATTTCGCCAGTATCTTTAATGATAAGCTGTACCTTTACATAAAGAGGGGCAGCATATGTAATATCCCGCTCCCTGCATTCTCGCTCGGAGCGCTTTTCCGGAGCGGCGTTCCACATATAATTCCAAAACTGTTCATCATCTTTAAAAGCAGGCATTTGAGCGCCGCTCTTCTCACCAAATCCATAACTGAGAAAACGTAATTCGAACCTGGACCCGGAAAAATCCTGTATAGGGGAAATCTCATCCAATAGGGACCTTAATCCCCCCCGCTCATCAGGGCTTAAATAATAAGGCCGTTCGTCACAAAACCTGCGATAAGAGTTCAACTGGATTTGTATGAGGTTAGGTACTTCCAAAATGTGGGCTATCCTGGAATACGATTTCCTAGGTTCGTCTCCTCGAGAGACCGGCTGTGTCAAACTCATAAATACCCCCCTAAAAAAGGCAAAAATCATCCCGCAAAAAGCAGAAGTTTAAGATCATAGTTTAAGATCATGAGGAAATAAAAAAAGCATCGAGGCCTTCATTCGCAAACTGTAATGTTACCAGAAAATCCCAACTCTGTCAATATATTTTTATTCTACTTTATTATATTCCTTATTACTAAATTTCTCTACTGCATTTTATTAGCTTCCGATTGACTTATCCACAAATAACGAAGGGCTGGGTATACCAGCCCTTCTCTTTCCCTCTTTAGTTCTAAACTGAATTATCGACTACGGCGCAGCCGGATCATAATAGCTGATCACCAGTTTCGGACACTCCTCGGGCGTACTCCAATCGGAAGACCTGAAGTATTTCACGCCCTCATCCGAGCTCTCGTCAGTATCTCTCAGCATGACGCCGCGATTGGCGATGGAGCCATCGACCCAGTCCTGGACTAGTGCATTAACATCCCAGAACAGGAAGGTATTTGTATGAGCTGCCGGCACAGTAATGGTATCTATTGAAGTGTTTTGAGCCGCAGGTGAATTGTTCCAGGTGATGGTGGATTCAACCCAGTTACCTGTCACGCGATACACGCCGACCGGCCCAGCCACCGAAAATATTGACTCACTATAATAGAACAATCCGAGATCGGCAGATAGTATAACAGCAGTAGAAGGAATCGAACTGAGGTTAAATTGGGTATATATCCTTGTGCTATTTCCTCCGTCACTGGCAACGGACAAGGCTGTCGCTGTTTCGTAATTAGTGTCAGGTGCACCTTCATCCACATAAGCGTCTTTGCCCGCGGTGGCGTCAGGCTGCGACACTACGTTCTGCACAGTAGCAACATCCAAAACCCAGTTAATATATGTTGTCTCGCCGCCGTAAACCGTAACATTCGCTGCACGCCATTTGTAGTCAGGATATACCAGCCTCACATGGTGGGTGCCTGCAGCTACATGTATGATTGTATACGGCGTAATATTTACAGTATCCGTGCCATCAATATATACTTCCGCACCGGAAGGATTAGATTGAATGTCGATGGACCCATATGAAGAAACCGGTGTTGATGTGGGTACAGAAGTTGGTGTTGGAGTAGGGGTGGGTGTCGGCGTTGGTGTGGGTGTAACGACGCTAACAGCGACCGCAATACTATCGTTTGCTGTTCTGCCTTCTCCATCGCTGACGCTTACCCCTATGCTGAAAGTCCCTGCTACGCTCGGTGCTATCCAGCTTACTACACTGCCTATACCGGAGACCGTTCCTCCTGTCGCTGTCCAGGCATAACCCAATGTACTACCTTCGGGATCAGACGCGACACAGGTTATCGTAGAGTATCCGCCAGGTGAAACGACAGGGGGAACTGCCGTGAAGCTAGTAATTACGGGGGCCTTATTCGCTTCCCCTCCACCGCTTAACGCCAGCGTCACCCCCACCGCAATCCCGGCGATGACCACTATAGCCACGGCCACAATAGTCCAGACAGCCCACTGTGGGAATTTACCCCCGCTGGGGATTTTCTTCTCTTCCCCAGGCGTATTCCCTTCTTCATTAACCATACTAACACCTCATGCCCTCTTATAATACGCCGATTATCCTGATATGGAACGAAAATGTCAAGTTGCTACATCCAAAAGACAGACTAAATTGATAAAAAGAAGGGCTGGGTCCCCCCAGCCCTTCCAGCTTAGAATTGATTCAACTACGGCTCTGCCGGATCATAGTAATAAATTTCAAGCTCGGGATGCTGAGCAGCAGTGGGATTATCCGAGGACGAAAACCCTTTCCATGCCTCTGCGGTACTTGGGTCTGTGTCTGCCAGTGCCACACCGCGATTGGCGATAGATCCATCGAACCAGCCTTTAG
>CAZWOG010000015.1:0-10080 GCA_964635685.1 uncultured Dehalococcoidales bacterium
GATTGCATGCTTACTTTCTGGATATAGTTCGTAATAGCGTGAAGCGATGATACGGGCAATATATCGTACGGATGTGTTGTCGTTCTTTTTCTCGTCTCCGCTTGAGCGCCCTAACGAGGCAATTTCCCGTGAGATCCCGGGAAGAGGTAACTTTTTCTCGCCGGAGATCTTCCTGGAGCACTGGCTTACATGGAAGGGTAGGCGGCGCACCTGGGTCACCGATGAAGATGGCCGGATCAACAGCCTTATTTCCGTCAAAAGCAATAAAAAATCTAAAATATGGTATATAGACTACCTGCAGGCGAGCGATGATAAAAATTGTTATGCTCTTTTAGAATACGTGAGCGCCTCTGCCGCCAGGCGGGGTGTGCGCAAGTTATTTATTAACCTATCCGCCAACAGCCCGATGATCGATGTCGCCAGGCGTGCCGGGTATTCTATTTATAATACATACTATATATATAAATACAGGAACAAGTCTGTGCCCAGGTCTGTGCCAACACCGGACCAATATTCGATACGGGTCACGTCAAAGGGAGATGAAATGTCCCTGTATACCCTGTTTCATTTATCGGTCCCCCTCGCGGTCAGAAGCGCAGAGGCCTTGACTTTTGAAGAGTGGCAGGACAGGTCGGGTTGTTGTACGTGGTTTGAGCATCGCACGGAATTCCTCATGTACAGGGGAGGCACGCTGGAGGGTTATTTGCGGATTTCGTCTTCCGGGCGAACAGGTTGCTTTGAGATAATCTTTCGTCAGATAGAGGGCGTCGGCCTGGAAGGGCTGATAAACTATGCTTTAAACTATCTGAGCGGCAAGGCGCAGATATTCAGTATTGTCTCCATATCCCAGTGGCAGCTGCGCGGTATACTGGAAAATGCGCAGTTCGAGCAGATAGCGAAGTTCGAGACGATGCTGAAAGAGAATGTGATCAGGGTTGAAGAACCACAGTTTATGCCCATGCGCGCGTGAGGTGAGCGATGTTTCAGAGAATTACAGATGATCTTGAAGCTTTACTGGATCGATTGCCTCCACATATTGCACAACCGATACAGAAACGGAGGGAACACGGTGACCTCCTCGAGGTGATCATGGATTTGGGCCGCCCTCCGCAGGCTCGTTATCCGGAAGATGAAATTACACTTACCGATAGAGAAGTTGCCACTGAGGATATCGAATACGTCGTCAGCCGCATAGGTGCCTTTGGCGGTGATAACAGGGCTGGCATAGCGCGTACGCTGCACCGTATCTCAGCCATCAGGAATCGAGATGGCAACATCGTGGGTCTGACCTGCCGCGTGGGCCGGGCGGTTTACGGCACGATCAAGCTCATCGATGACCTGATAGAATCGGACAAGAGCATATTACTTATGGGCCGACCGGGCGTCGGCAAAACCACCATGCTCAGGGAGACGGCCCGTGTCCTGGCTGATGATTTGAAGAAGCGTGTGGTGATTGTGGATACCTCCAATGAGATCGCCGGCGACGGCGACATACCGCATCCGGCCATCGGCAGCGCGCGCCGCATGCAGGTCGTCACCCCCACCCTTCAGCACGCCGTCATGATCGAGGCTGTGGAGAACCATATGCCTCAGGTGATCGTTATCGATGAGATAGGCACCGAGCTGGAGGCGCAGGCGGCGCGGACTATAGCTGAGCGCGGCGTCCAGCTGGTGGCGACTGCCCACGGGAACACACTGGATAACTTGATCATGAACCCCACCCTGGCTGATCTGGTGGGGGGTATCCAGAGCGTGACCCTCGGCGATGAGGAGGCGAGAAGACGCGGCACGCGGAAATCCATCCTGGAACGCAAGGCGCCTCCTACTTTTGACATCGTCGTCGAGATTCAGGACTGGTATCATGTTGCTGTGCATGCTGATGTCGCGGAGGTGGTGGATTCGATGTTGCGCGGCCGTCCCATTCTGCCTGAGCTGCGATGGGTGGATGAGAACGAGGAGGTGCGGCGTGAGCAGACAAAGCCTGCGGTGCTTGGAGCTAAGCAGGAATCCAGGAAGGAGAGCGCAGGCACTGACACAAGGATATATCCATTTGGCATCAATCGCAGCCGGCTGGAGCAGACGCTGAATAAGCTGGACATTGAGGTGGAGCTTACAAACAGCGTGAAGGATGCGACGCTGGTGATGACCTCCAGGAGCTATTATCGCAGGAAGCCTCAGCCCATCCATGATGCGGAGGCGTTGGGCATCCCGATCTACGTTCTTAAGAACAACAGGATTTCACAGATGGAACAGTCGCTCATGAATATATTCGATATCAGGCAGACTGAAGACCCGTCTAATTCGGCTATTAAAGAGGCGGAGGAGGCTATCTCACGGGTTTCTCAGGGAAGACAGAAGGAAGTGGAACTAAGCCCGCAGAATTCATATATCAGAATGCTGCAGCATCAGCTTGCAGAAAGATTCGATTTGCGGTCGCAGAGCACTGGCCGCGAGCCACACAGGCGGGTTAGAATTTATCATGGATAGGGAACCGTTGAGAAGAGGAGCCCTCTCTGGGTTGCCCGTCTTGATCGGGTAATGATGAGTTAATGTAGAGGTGCAGGAGAAATTCTCCTGCCAGGGATGTGGGAGACTCCTATCTTTTCACAATCTTTGATGCTTACAGGGAAGTCCAGAGGGATCGCCCTCTGGCGGGGGAACTGGGGGTGTCCCCCAACGTATGGGGGACTGTTAGGGAGTTCGGATGATGATTCCCCCATGATTGGGGGATACAGGGGGTTGATAAGACGTCAGCGCCACAAGCAGTCGAGCGGATGTCGTTTAGATTAAGGAGTCGCATTTGTCACTATTCATAACATTTGAAGGCGGTGAAGGGTGCGGTAAGAGCACGCAGGCCAGGGCGTTATTCCGGAATATCCGCGGTTCCGGCGTGCCTGTGATCCTGACCCAGGAGCCGGGAGGGACTCCGCTTGGGCGCGAGGTCAGGCAGTGGCTCAAAGGCGAGGCGGATAGCGATCCGATAGCTGAGCTCCTGCTTTTTAATGCCTCGCGTGTGCAGCTGGTTAATAATGTCATCCGACCGGCACTTAAAGATGGCAAGGTCGTTATCTGTGACCGCTTTTATCATTCTACTATTGCCTATCAAGGATACGGCCGCGGCCTTGATCTCGATCTGATCAATACGATAAACAATATCGCAACCTCTGGTTTGGAGCCGAATCTGGTGATCTTTCTGGATACAGATGTGGGCCAGGCTCTTTCGCGTAAGCGGAACAAGGATCGTTTCGAGCTTGAAGATTTCGTCTTTCATCAGCGGGTGAAGCAGGGCTATCTTGAGATGTCCAAGACTGATCCAAAGCTCTGGATGGTTATCGACGGGTCTCTTTCCAAGAATATGATAGAGAGGATCATCTGGGATAAAGTGGTGGGGCTTTTGCCCAGTCGATAGATGGTCTTGATGACTGCATTGTTCAACCCCCTAAATCCCCCAGACTTGGGGGATATTTTTTAGTATAGGGGACACCCCTAATACCCAGTCAGGAGAGAAATCTCCTGAACCTCTTTTCTTAATTGTCGACGCTCGGGGCGGTTTATTATCCAACCCCCTAAATCCCCCAGACTTGGGGGATATTTTTTAGTATAGGGGACACCCCTATACCCCGTCAGGAGAGAAATCTCCTGTACCTCTTTGTATCGAAGTCGAGGCGAGGTGAAACCCTCTTATTGTTTCCGTAAAGGCGGGTTTAAAACCCGCCTTTACCCCAGTACCTCTTTTTATAAATGACCTGTGACTATTGTTTGCGTAGGTTTAACGAAAGTGGTATAATCCCGCCATTCTCAAATAGGAGGTGTAACAATGGAGGAAGTAAAGGTTGTGAGCCTTTGTCGCTCGTGCAGCGCGTGCCCTGTGGTGAAGATCAGCGCTGACAAGGTTGTCATTGGAGAGGACGAGAATATCTGCACCCTGACCGTGAGCGAGTGGGAGATCTTGAAGAGCAAGGTGCTGAGCGGAGAACTGTAAGCGTAAGATCGAAACGTATTGTAGATTTGTAAATCCCCCGGTCGGCCTCGGCTGGGGGATTTTTATTTCTATCGATCTGCAGAAATGTCCTTGAAATCTTGGGAGATAAGTGATATACTATATAAACTTTAGCGGTTAACCTTTAATACCAGCCCTGTGAGACTGGAAAGGAAGTACGCAGTGAACTATATAAATAAGAATATATATCCCCTTACCATATCCATGGACGAGGGGATTTTTTATGCCTGAAAAGGTACTTCTTGACGAGCAGGACATCCGCCGTGCCATTACCCGCATCTCCCATGAGATAGTGGAGCGGAACCGAGGCTGCGACGACCTTCTATTTATCGGCGTACACACGCGTGGAGTGCCTTTAGCGAAACGGATCGCCTCCTGTATTGGAGGGTTCGAGCGCAAAGAAAGCGCCGTCGGCGCCCTCGATATAACATTACACCGCGATGATCTTTCATCAAATGAGTCCATAACTCCACTGCGTCCTACGGATATCCCACCTGATTTTGAAGAAAAACGCATTATCCTGGTAGATGATGTGCTATACACAGGCCGGACCATCAGAGCGGCAATGGATGCTCTGATTGACTTTGGCCGTCCCCAGTCTATCCAGTTAGTTGTTCTTGTAGACAGAGGCCACAGGGAACTCCCTATTCGTGCTGATTACGTCGGCAAGAACATACCGACTGGCGGCAACGAAAAGGTTCTGGTCCGTCTCAAGGAGATCGATGGGAGCGATGCGGTGCTGCTTGTGACGGATGGTCACGTAAGAGAATAGGATGAGGCAGTGGTACGTTGTCGAAAGGAGTTCGCCGTGAGTTTAGCGAATAGAAGCCTGGTCACCATTGATGACCTCTCAAACAGGGAGATCGAAGCGGTATTTTCTGTGGCTGACGAGATGGCTGCCTCGATCCGCGGGCAGTCGGATCTGTGCCAGGGGAAAATACTCGCCAGCCTCTTTTTCGAGCCCAGCACCCGCACTCGGATGTCGTTTGAGACTGCGATGCATCGTCTTGGCGGCAGGGTGATCTCCGTCATGGACCTGGGGAATACGTCTCTTTCCAAGGGTGAGAGCATAGCTGATATGGCCAGGGTGGTGGGAAGCTATGCCGATATCATAGCAATCCGGCACCCCTGGGAGGGGGCGGCCAGGGTGGCGGCGGATTATGCAGGGATTCCGGTGATCAACGCCGGCGACGGCGGCCACGAACATCCGTCGCAGACGCTCATCGACTTGTACACCATAAAAAAGGAACGGAAGAGCCTGCAAGGGCTTAAGATCGCCCTGTGGGGCGACTTGAAGTATGGGCGAACGGTGCATTCTCTGTCATATGCCTTGGCGCGCTTTGGAGCGAATATTCACTTCCGTACCGGTGCTGGGCTCGGACTGCCGGAGCATGTAATACGTAAGCTTACCTCTGACTACGGCGGCGTGTTCGAGAAATATGATGACAAAAAGAAAGAAGGTGATGGTCGTATCTCACAATTGGATGCAATATATGTGACGCCCAGCAATCCGCACCAGCTTACAAATATGCCGGATGTCAGCATAGAGGTTGAGATGCAGAAGGGCATCGACGCCCTTTATATCACCAGGCTTCAGAAGGAGAGGCTCGAAAATGGTGCCGAGGCTAAGGATTCGGACTACCTCGTCGTCGATAAGAAGCTGCTGAAGGCCAAGCAGTTCAAGGCGGCTCTGGTCATGCATCCGCTGCCGCGCATCGATGAGCTTGCGTACGAGGTCGATGAAGACCCGCGCAGCATGTATTTCAAGCAGGTGGCCAGCGGCGTGCCGATAAGGATGGCCCTAATAGCTCTTTTCCTCGGTGCCAAGACTGTCAAGATCCCTCAAGGTGAAACTGATATCGTGTCGAAAACGGTTGAGATTCCTGCAGGGCAGGTTTACGATGTCAACTGCCCCAATAACAGGTGCGTGACCAACCAGAAAACGGAGAAGGGCTACATCCAGCATAAGTTCAAGGTGCTCAAGGGCAGGCCGCTTATATTAAGATGCGTCTATTGTGAATACGAGGTACAAGTGCCTTATATCGCCAGCGCCAAGTGGCATGAAGGCACTGCGGAACATAAAAAGTATTACAGCTCGGGCAGCTTTATGCTGGAGAAGATAAGGCCGGAGAACCTGATAGTTTTCGGGTCTGAGGCCGCCGCTCGTGCGCAGGGCTTTAATCCAAGCCAGTACGCTTTCAGAGAGGCGAAGAAACGGTAGGTTATGGCTGAGTCGATACTGGTTTCCGGCGGACGCGTGATCGATCCCGGTCGCGGGATCGATGAGCTAGGCGATATATTGATCGCTGATGGCCGCATCATTGGCGCGTCGACGGGGATCGCCGCCATATCCGCCAAAGCGGATTTAATTATCGATGCCAGGGGCATGGTTGTCTGTCCTGGGTTCATCGATCTGCACTGCCATCTGCGGGAGCCCGGCGGCGCGAAGAAGGAAACTATAGCTACTGGCACTCGCGCCGCTGCTAAGGGAGGTTTCACGACGGTGTGCGCTATGCCGAATACCAATCCGCCGATAGACAGCGGGGCTATGGTCGAGTTGGCGCGCAAGAAGGCTGCCAAGGATGGCGTCGTCCGCGTGCTCCTTATTGGCTGCATAACGAAGGGACGCGCCGGACTGGATATTGTCGATATGAAGGAGATGGCCGAAGCCGGCGTTGTGGCGCTGAGCGACGACGGCAGCTCGGTGCCGGAATATAAGGTGCTGCGCGCCGCCCTCGAAGCCAGCGTGGCATGCGGTCTCCCGATCATCGAGCATTGCGAGGATATCGGTTTGAGCGACGGTGGCGTGATGAACGAGGGGGACCTGGCGACTAAGCTGGGGCTCAAGGGGATGCCGGAGACCGCCGAGGAGATAGTCGTGGCTCGCGATCTCGCGCTCTCCGAGATGACTGGGGCTCACGTTCACATCGCTCATACCAGTACGTATGGCTCCGTTTACCTTATACGTCGTGCCAAGGCCAGCAGGTACGTGGTGACGGCTGAGGTTACGCCGCATCACTTGACGATGACCGAGGAGCGAGTTGCGGCTTCGTCGAAGGGGGCGAAGGCGGATACCAATGCCAAGGTAAACCCGCCGCTGAGGAAGGAGCGGGATGTTCAGGCGCTCGTCGCTGCATTAAAGGATGGCGTCATTGATGTTATCGCCACGGATCACGCTCCGCATACGAGGGCTGATAAGTCGGGCAACTTCGCATCCGCCGCGTTCGGTATCAGCGGGCTGGAGACGGCCCTCGGCTCCGTGATGTCGCTGGTGCATCGCGGCGAGATAGATTTGATGACATTGATAGCGCGGCTCACGACAGGGCCGGCGCAGACGCTTCCGCGTATCCGGGAGCTGGCCGGCGGCGAGGTTGGCACATTGAAAGTGGGGGCTCCGGCTGATGTGACCATCTTCGATCCGGATGCCGAGTGGGTGGTCGAGCCGTCGCAGTTCGTATCGAAGGGCAAGAATACTCCTCTTGGAGGAGAGACGCTTAAAGGAAAAGTGATGGCGACCATATACGGCGGTCGTATCGTTTACAAAGAGGATAGATTAGTTGTCAGAACGGCTTAGTATTATTTGGTCGGTGTCGCTTGTGTTGATGTACAAGGGTAACCTTGAAAAAGAGGTGTCCTTCCGCGGAAGGACCGGGGGTTTGGGGGTGTCCCCCAACTCCCTAAATTCCCCCAAGAGTGGGGGATATAGGGGGTTGACTTAATCAGGGGTTCTGTAGGTTTATGAATAGAAAGGGGTACGTGTGAGCGAAATGATTAATCTGGTGCTTGAGGACGGGTCGGTTTATGAGGGCACTTCATTTGGTGCCGATGTGTCTGTACACGGTGAGGTTGTTTTCAATACCAGCATGATGGGCTATCAGGAGATGCTTACAGATCCCTCCTATGTGGGCCAGATCGCCGTTTGCACCTATCCCCTCATCGGGAATTACGGCGTGAATAAAGAGGATGTGCAATCGGATGGTATCAAGGTGGCTGGATTCGTTGTCCGGGAGCCATGCGATATCCCCAGTCATTCGCAGAGCTATTCTACCCTGCATGAATATATGAAGGCCAATGCGATACCCGGCATTTGCGGGATGGATACCCGCTCCCTCACCCGTCATCTGCGCTCCAGCGGTGTGATGATGGGAATGATCACATCCGAATCGCCGGACAAGGCGCTGCAAAAGATAAAGAAGCTGCCGAAATATGACAGTAGCGATTTTGTGAGCCTTGTAGGCACGAAGAAGCAATATAAGTGGGAGTCCTCTTGCGAAGGGAAACCTGTCTGTCATGTGGTGGTTGTAGACTGCGGCGTCAAGTACAGCATCATGCGTCACCTCAGCTCTCTGGGCTGCGAGTGCACCGTTGTGCCGTCTACCACATCGGCGGAGGATATCCTGAGTCTCAAACCTGACGGTATCCTGCTTTCCCCCGGCCCCGGTGCTCCGGATCGCCCCTATCTGGAAAAAACCGTGCGTGCGCTGATCGGGAAGAAGCCCATCATGGGCATCTGCATGGGGCATCAGATACTGGGGCGCGTATTTGGAGCTAAGACATACAAGCTGAAGTTCGGACACAGGGGGGCCAACCATCCCGTTAGGGATATGGAGACCGGGCGTATACGCATAACTGCTCAAAACCATGGTTTCGCTGTTGATGCCGATTCCGTGAAGGGGGGACTTACGATAAGCCATATCAATATCAATGACGGCACCGTGGAGGGATTGCGAAATAAGGATCACAGGATATTCACCATCCAGTATCACTCCGAGGCCTCGCCCGGCCCTATGGACTCTGTCAACCTGTTCGAAGAATTTGTAGAAATGGTGAAGGGGTCGTGAAGCGAGGATTTATGTTAAAGATGTCCGATGCGGTGCTCGTTATCTAGTTAGCAGGAATAGGAATTGGGGGAAGAATGGCGAAAGTTAATAAGGTACTGGTCATCGGTTCGGGGCCCATCATCATCGGGCAGGCGGCGGAGTTCGACTACGCTGGTACGCAGGCGTGCAAGGCGCTGCGTGAAGAGGGCGTGATATCGGTTTTGGTGAACTCGAATCCTGCTACGATTATGACTGATGAGGGCATCGCAGATATCGTCTATATTGAGCCGCTTACGGTTGAAGTTATCGAGCGGATCATAGCGAAGGAGCGCCCCGATGGCCTGCTGCCGACGCTTGGCGGGCAGACCGGCCTCAATATGGCTGTCGATCTGGCTAACGCCGGGGTGCTCGATAAGTACAACGTCCGTTCCCTGGGAACGCCTATTGATACTATAAGAAAGGCCGAGGACCGTGAGCTGTTCAAGAAGATGCTCATAGAAATCGGTGAACCTATACCGCAAAGCATGATAGCCACCAATATGCAAGAGGCTTTG
This sequence comes from uncultured Dehalococcoidales bacterium, assembly GCA_964635685.1. Classification (GTDB taxonomy): domain Bacteria; phylum Chloroflexota; class Dehalococcoidia; order E44-bin15; family E44-bin15; genus JAYEHL01. The sequence continues at coordinate 9,375 of CAZWOG010000015.1, forward strand.
AAGGCGGTTGAGGTCATCGGCCTGCCGGTGGTGATACGTCCTGCTTTCACGCTTGGCGGCACCGGAGGTGGGCATGCCTCGACGATGGAGACGTTTAAAGCTGTTGCGGCCAACGGCCTGGCGGTAAGCCCGGTGCATCAGATACTGGTGGAAAAGAGCGTCGTCGGCTGGAAAGAGATCGAGTACGAGATGATACGGGATGGCAATGATAACTGCATCACCGTATGTAATATGGAGAATGTAGACCCGATGGGGGTGCACACCGGCGACAGCATCGTGATAGCGCCGACCCAGACCCTGACCGACAGGGAACATCAGATGCTGCGCACGGCGAGCATAAAGATTATCAAGGCGCTGGGCGTCGAGGGAGGGTGCAATATCCAGTTCGCCCTGGCGCCGCACAAGATGCTGGCCGAGCACTGGCCGCCCGGCGGAAGCGGTAAAGATGTTATTTCAAAGCTGGACAGCGGCCTTCCCCCTTACTATGTTATCGAGGTGAATCCGCGCGTCAGCCGCAGCTCGGCGCTGGCATCCAAGGCTACGGGATATCCTATAGCGCGTGTGGCGTCCAAGATTGCTGTGGGTAATATGCTGGATGAGATACCGAACAGGGTCACCGGGAAGACGATGGCCGCGTTCGAGCCGGCCCTGGACTACTGCGTCGTCAAGATACCGCGCTGGCCATTTGACAAGTTTGCCACTGGAG
>CAZWOG010000016.1:0-9760 GCA_964635685.1 uncultured Dehalococcoidales bacterium
GGTAGAAAAAACCCGGCGTCAGTTTCCATTCTTTAAGGATAGCCGAAGGGATATGTACTAAAATATTTTTTCCTCTGTGTGTTGTTGTACTTATAGACTTTCGATCGCGCGGTTTGTTTTCTTCACTTAGTTTAAAAACCCCTTGACCAGAACAATAGACTATTATATAATTCTTACAACCCCTATGGGTCGATAAATAGTAACAATAAGTACTAATACTAATCTTATATAAAGGTATTAAAATATTTATAATAGGGTTAAAACAGATGTGATCTGTTAATAAATAAAAGGAGGGACAGTAAAGTGACGGAACTTGATCGCGCGTTTGAGACCATTCTTGAGTGGAAGGCAAGGAAACTGTTAGGGTCAGATTACAGGGAGAAAGTCGGTGGTGCTGCTGATGAGGTATCATTCAAACTCGGCGCCATAGATGCCATGATCTACGATTTGGCCTCGCTGGTCGGGCTAACGAAAAATAATGATGAACACAGTTGCTGGACCGCCCGCGCTGTCAGAAAGCAGTTTTTGACGAGGATAGCAGGCGGGGCAAACAGGGTCCAAGCAGCAGTTGCCGAGCCAGAAGTTGTACAAAGTCCTGATAACAACTAGACTGTCCACCTCATTGTTCTAGCTCAGCAGTTATTCATAACGGATTGGTCCTAAAGTCTTTTAGGTACATTCCATAACACGAAGGCAGATCTCGATTTGGTCGATGAATCGCGGCGGCGGTTTGTATCGATTACGCCGCCGCGATGGCTTTATATAGAAGTGGGTTATTATCCAAACCACCTATCAGTCCCCTATACCATGGTGGCATCCCTAATTACCCGGGTCCTTCCGCGGAAGGGCATCTCTATTGTTTATCATCGCATGGAGGAAGTCCTTGACTGTTGTGTTGACTGAGGTTGCGGAATCATATAGAATATGGCAACTCAGAAGATGAGAAGTGATCAAAAGGTCATCAGGGAGGAAGACTATGAGCGATATTGATACCAAGAAAGTGCTGGCACATCTAAATAAGATACGGAATACACCCAAGGGCTGTAAATTCTGCGGTGCTAATGACTGGGCGGTTATTGACAAGGTGTTCGAGTTGCGGGAGTTTCAAAACAGGGTTATAGGGTCGCCTATTATCCCTGTCATACCCGTTACCTGTAACCAGTGCGGGCATATTCTGTTATTCAATGCGATCGCAGCGAAACTGGTAAAGTGAAACGAAGTACTAAATATATATAGTTCATGATAATCCTTGCTGTGGGGAAAGGCCTATCCATCTGAAAAGCAGCCCATTTCATATCTGGTTATTAAAGAAGTAAGGGGTGTGCAAAATGGTGGTTTCCAGACAATTTGTATGTTCTGATTGCAGTAACAACTGGCAGGTGGGCTTCGGGAGAGGAAGGCTGGGTGCATGCCCGCAGTGCGGCAGTGCGAATATTCAGAAGGTAGCGCAGGGCAGAGGGTGGGCCAGATTTCGCAAGAGCTTTAAAGACAAGGGTCGGAGATGGGTACGGTAGGGTGTCTCTGAAGAAGATAATTCAGGCCAATTCCTCGGGATTACTACGGTTGAATAACCAATCATCTCTTTTGGATAGCGTCGTTCTCTTACTTGCACACAGGTCGAGTTACATCATTGACAACCAACGTCAGTCGCTCTACTATTTAACAATATTTTAGTCAAAGCAGAGAATTAGATATGCATAGCACCTGGGAATCTTTTGTATTAACGTTTGTACCCCTGTTCATCGTACTGGATGCACTGGGGGTCGTCCCATTCCTTATCGCCATCAGCGAAGGAATGTCGCGGCGCGAACAAAGAAAAACGATAAATCTTTCCGTCTTAACCGCTGCTCTTGTTGGCTTGGCATTCCTATTTTTTGGCCGGGCTATTCTAAATGCGATGAATATCAGTGTGGAATCATTCGCGATCGCAGGAGGCATAATTTTACTTGTGCTTTCCATCAAATATATGACAACAGGCCATTGGGTTGATGCGGTCAAAGAGGAGATGATTGCAGTTGTGCCCATCGGAACGCCGCTTCTTGCCGGGCCGGCCACCATAACGACCCTTCTTTTACTTTATCCTACATTCCCTCTATACATGATTCTGGTTTCATATATGGTCAATATGTTAATTTGCTGGCTTATCTTTTTGGCTAGCAACCGTATAATGAAATTTCTTGGCCGAGGAGGGCTTAAGGCGATCTCCAAGGTGTTCAGCCTGCTGCTTGCGGCCATAGCGGTAAGCATGGTTATCCAGGGTTTAACAATGCTCGGGGTTATACAATAGGAGCGATGCTCTACTTCAGGCGTTTGACATAGATAAGCATATCGTCGCCCGGTGCATAGAAATCAGCGATACGTCCCACGTTCTCGTATCCCCTGGATTGATAGAAGCGCCTCGTCTGCTCGTAATCGGGTTTTGAAGATGTCTCGATAACAGCAAGCCTGCCGCCGTCCTTCTTTATATCGTCCTCAGCTTTTTCCCACAGGGCTTTGCCAAGGCCTTTGCCACGCATTTTGCGGGAAACGGCTGCCCAATATATGTCCCACGTCCCTTGGGTTAGCGGGGTTGGTCCATAGCATATGTACCCGGAGACTGGCTCATTGTCTTCAGCTATAAGAATTCTGTAGCCAGAGAGGGTGGGATCCTCGAGGTAACAGTCTATGATTTCTTCTGCCACGACCAGCTCGGGTGGGGTGAACTCCGGGGTATCACGCAGGATGCTCATGAGCGGGGCTTTGTCCCGCTTCGTCATTTTCCTTATTTTAGCTGCCACATTATCCCTCTAGAGCGATACTAATTATCTGCTCTATGAACTGGTTATAGGACAAGCCTGAGATCTGGGCCTGGTAGGCGGCTCCGACCTCAGGAGAAATATCGGGATTAGGGTTTACATCGATGACCTTCAGGGTTCCCTTTAAGTCCTGCCTGAAGTCTACGCGTGCGTAGCCTGAGCGGATGCACAATCGGAAAACTGACAGTACTATATCGACGGCGGTTTGTCGGACTTCTTCCTCTATTTCGGCCGGGCACTGGTGTGTGGAGCAGTTGTAATATTCATTCTCGGGATCCCACTTTGCGGCATAAGTCAGTATACGCGGTTTACCTTCCGGTAAAGTGTATATTATCTCGGATACCGGGAAAACCTCCACCTTGCTTTTACCCATAACAAGGGCGTTTATCTCCCTGCCATCTTCATACTCTTCAACCAGCGCCTCGCCGCCGAAGAGATGGCTCACCTTTGATACCTGACTTTCGAGCTGCTTAATATTATGTACAACACTCTCCTCTGAGATACCATGGCTTGCATGCTCGGCACGGGTTTTAACTATGCAGGGGAATCGCAAATCGAAAGAAGCGGGCGGTTTACCATTGAGAAGGCGGTATCGAGGCGTTTTTATATCATTAGCTACAAGGATATCCTTAACCCGGACCTTGTCCAGACATACCTTTATCGCATCTGCCGGGCATCCTGTATAGGGCAGCCTTCTTTCTGAAAACATTTCAGCAATTGTAGCCTCTGTCCCCGGCTGTCCGTCGAACCCTTCAAACAGGTTGAAGATCAGATCTGCTTTGATAGCACTGATGATTTCTGAGGTGCGTTTTAGCGGTGGTGAGAGCGGTACACGGAAGCAATCGTAGCCAAGTTCTACCAGGGCTTTTTCTACAGCATCAACCTCTTCGAGCACACCGGCTATGGCGGCCCATTCACCCATATCGGCGTAGCGGCTCCGCTCCGGTTGATTGTAAGCTATCGCTACTTTCGCACACATTGAGGGTACCTCGACAAAGCGGCGTTCAGCGTTGCTGCAATAAGTTCCTGATATTTATATCCCATCTTCCCTGCCATTATAGGCAGATCCCCGCTGTGCGGATTGAGCCCAGGCAGCGGGTTTATTTCCAGAAAGAAAGGTATACCTTCTGCATTGACCCTGAAATCTATTCTAGAGATGTCGCGACAACCCAGCACCTTGAATATCTTCAAAGTTGCGTCAGATATAGACTGCATAGCAGCGGTATTCAGTTTGGCGGGACATTCGTAGTCCACCAACCGCTCCCAGTCGCGCTTCACCTCTAGCGAGTATATAAAATACTCCGCCCTTTGTCGAGGTACTACCCGCATTATCCCCACTATTTTGGGCGGATGGTTTCCCACCACACCCACGGTAACCTCATCGCCGTCGATGAATTCTTCTACCAGCACCGGCTGATGGTAGCGTTCAAGCAGGTTTATTGCAGGCTCTTGTATCAGCTTCTGTTCCGCCACCCGGCAGCCGCCGATTATTCCTTTGCTCGAGCCCTCATATGCCAGTTTAACGAAAGCGGGGAAGCGAAAGCCTTTCCAGTTGACGGCTGCTAATTCTTTTCTGTCCGCGATAAGCCTCCATTGCGGTGTGCTTATGCCGGCCGTTGATACGATTGTCTTAGTTAGCGGCTTGTCCAGGCATACAGCTAGGCACTGTGGATCGGAACCAGAATATGGGATAGACAGCATTTCCAGAATGGAGGGTATCTGGGCCTCCCTGCTCCTGTAGCTGCCCCGCCCCTCAGCGATGTTGAACACAAAGTCAATCTGTTCGCGGAGCAAGTTTTGTATGAATTCCTTGCCCCCGCCTAGAGGAAGAACATGATGCCCCAGCGCACCGATAGTGTTGGCTAGGGCATCAACTGTTTCCTGAGAGTCATACTCTTCAAGGCAGTCATCAGTACCAACGATGCCGATCTCGCGACGTACTGCCTCTTTGAGATCGTATGCAAGCCCTATTCTCAAATCAGACCCCTACTGGAAGCACCATTTGCAGTGCCTTCTCAGAGTGTTGATGAGAAGAGCTGTTTCTCCGCTTTCCGTTCTTGTGACCGCTACCATTGCTGGACTTGCCCTTGGGATTTCGGTACTGGAAGATATGGCCTTTATAGTTTCTGAGCAGAAGCCCGTCATCATTAAAGGACATAACATAGTTGGGCTGGAGCGGTACCTTACCACCACCATCGGGCAGGTCGATTACAAATGTCGGTACAGCCATGCCGGAAGTGTGTCCGCGCATGCCCTCGAGGATTTTCAACCCTGTCTCTACAGGTGTGCGCAGATGCTCCGTACCCTGTACCTCGTCACACTGGTACAGGTAGTATGGCCGGACCTTTATTTTCAAAAGCCCCTGACACAGCTTCAGCTGTGTCTCGACAGTATCGTTTATGCCTTTGAGCAGTACCGACTGGTTATTCACCGGCACACCAGCGTGCAACAGCCGGTCACAGGCTTTTGCGGCCTCTGGCGTTATCTCACGCGGGTGGTTGAAGTGGGTATTAAGCCAGATCGGGCTGTATCTGGACAGCATTTCACACAGCTCATCGTCGATTCGCTGAGGCAACACCACAGGGAATCTTGAACCGATACGTATTATCTCGACATGGTCAATCTGTCTGACCTTGGCGATAACCTGTTCTAGACGTTTTGTTGACAGCGTCAACGGATCGCCACCTGAGATAATAACGTCCCTCACCACCTTGTTGCTGCGTATGTATCCGATCATCGCATCGATCTCTTCGGGGGTGCGGACCCAACCGCCATGACGCCACTCCCTCTTTCTGGTGCAGTGGCGGCACAGCATGGGACAGATGTCGGTCAGCACCATGAGCACGCGGTCCGGATACCTGTGCACAAGGCCGGGCACAACAGACTCCCTCTCCTCTGCCAGTGGGTCCTCATAACCGATATCGTTTAACGATATCTCTTGAAACGACGGCACAGCCTGTTTCATTATGGGGTCTTCGGCATCAAAGGGATTTATCAGCGAAAAGTAATAAGGAGTAATCGAGAGTGGATACTTTTGCGTTACCTGTTTCAGCTTCCCTTGCTCTTCAGCCGTCATGGGGATCAGGCTTGTGAGCTGCTCAACTGTGGTGATTCTGTTGCGAAAATGCCACGTCCAGTTATTCCAATTGTCTTCGGACACGTCTGTGAAAAACCGCCGTCTTTGGTCAGACGGGATTTTACTTGGAGGTTCCTCCTCCTCCTTTAGAGTGAAGGATTGGTGTGGAGGTTCCTCCTCTCGTATGCTTGAGACTTCTGTTTCTGCTCCTGATACTGTGTTCGTCTTCATTTTCCTTCCTTACTTTATTTCCAGGCTTCTATCTCTTATAAACGCAAGCGGAGTGTTGCACCACTCCGCATTCAACTTACTCTTTCATCGACTTAATGACTTGAACAACACTCTCTTATAGCACAAATGTAGGTCATTTTTTTTGAATTGTCAATAGGTTTTCAGGGCATTTTAGCCCCAATTTGAAACGGATTTTTGGGGGTGGAGTGCCATCGTTTTTTAATATTGGCTGATATCAGTGTCGATCATACTTGCAACGTTAAACCGGTGGTCGGATAATGGTTGGTGAGAGGCAAACAATGCAGTCGGAGGAACATATTTGACCGGGCTTTATGTCCATGTGCCGTTCTGTGTCAGGAAGTGTGCATACTGCAATTTTTATTCCGTACCGGCTCAGACGGGGTTTATCTTCTATATCGATGCGGTGCTTGCCGAATGCAAGGAATACGGCGGCGTGTCGTTCCGCACGTTATTTGTCGGAGGCGGCACCCCGAGCCTCCTCGGTGCTGGTAATTTAACGAGGCTTGTCGATGGCCTCCGCGGCAACTTCGATCTGTCGCATCTGGTTGAGGCTACGATTGAGGCTAACCCTGAGTCGGCTACAGAGGAAACGCTTGAGGCGGCGTTGAGCTTGGGGTTCAACCGCATCTCCATAGGCGTGCAGTCGCTTTCCGATGGCGAGCTTAAAGCTGTAGGCAGGATTCACTCCGCGGGGCAGGCGGTCGCTGCGATCGGTTTGGCAAAGAAGGTCGGTTTTCGTAATCTCTCCGCAGACTTAATTGTCGGGCTTCCCGGCCAGACATGGGACTCGCTGTGGGATTCGCTTGAAAAGCTGGTCGCTATGGGCATCAGCCATCTCTCTCTGTATTGCCTTTCGCTGGAGCATGGTACGCCGCTGGCACAGAACCCGCCGGGTAATCTGCCGTCGGATGATATGCAGGCTGATTTGTTTGAGCAGGCGCGGGCGTTTCTTAACGATAAAGGTTTTGTTCACTATGAGATATCGAACTTTGCCGTCAGCGGGCGTGAGTGCCTGCATAACCTGAACTACTGGCGCGGCGGCGAGTATCTCGGGCTGGGGCCATCGGCGGCGTCGCACCTTGGGGGCAAGCGCTATAAGAATCGTGCTGATTTAAATGCTTATCTTCAGAATCCAACAGGAGTCGTTGAAGAAATCGAGGAGTTGAGCGCGCCTGAGAAAGCCGCAGAGGAGGCCATGCTGCGCCTGCGGCTGCTTGAGGAAGGGCTGGATGTGGTGGATTTCACCAAGCGTTATGGCTTAAAAACCGTTTACCAGTTACTTTCGCGCCTGCGCATGTTAGCGCATGAAGGATTGTTATTATTCGACGGTTCAAAATATCGACTGGAGCCGTCGCTGGTTTTGACCTCTAACCCGATACTGGCAAGGGTTCTGCAAGATTAGCAGATATCTGGGATATGCAATTAGCTCTTATTGGCTCAAAGAAAGCAGTCACCGCTGCTTCTTCATTTTGACTCTCTTACGTGGAGGCCGCTTTCCGGCGGCTGTTTCCGTTTCCTTGCCGAATTCCTTCACGCTAGTATCCATCCTGCGCGTCCAGCCCATCTTTCTAACCCATAGCCATACAAGATATGTGGCTATAGTGGTTGAGGCGACTAATAGCGTTATGTACCACCACTGATCATCAGGCTGCAAATCAAAGGCGGAACTGCCCATTATTGTGGCTATAGTGTTCGGCACCAGCAAGGCGGTACCGGCTACCGTGAGGTATGCCATCACGCGTGCCAGCCTGTTGTTCAGCGCCTGGAGCTGGTTGTTATATATCGTCTGGAGGACCTCCAGCCCTGAGGCCATCACGTCTGACATATGCTCGGCGAGGGAGATCTGGTGGTTAACGTCATCGGCTTGCAGGCTCATCCTGGCCAGGAGCCGGACATTATCGGTGATGAGCTCGGCATCTCCGTAACGCAGGGCATGGAAAACGTCAACGGTCTGCCACAGGGCGTTCAGGTAGGTTACCAGGGCGTGTTTCATCTCGTAGATCTTGGGCCCCAGCGTCTCCCGCGGCGTAGCCGGGTCCATCATATCCTTGTTGAGCTCATCGCTGTAATCCTCGATCTGGCGCAGGTGCTCAAAGTTCCTTTCATTGGTCTCATCGGTGATACGCAGGAGGAGCATGGTGAGCCTGTCCTCCGGAACGGCGGCAATCGGTATCTTCTTGAGAAAGGTATCGGCATATCTGCGCAGGCGCTGGAATCTGCGGTCTATACTGCGCGGGTGTATGGTCAAAATGAAGTTCTTACTGAGCAGAAGTATCAGGGGGTGTATAGTGACTTCGAATTGCCTGACCTGGACTGAGGCCATCTTGATGCCCATCTCAGTGCCGAGATCCTGGTAATTTTCGTGTTGTTCATTCACCAGCGGGCCGATCAGCTCTTTGTTGAAGCCAAGCTGGGTCGCCGCGTCAACGGCGTTTTGCTCAAAGTTATCCGTCCAGCAGTCAACCCATGCTATAATTGCATCCTTCAAGACATCTTTGAATGCGGCGGGCGATTCCGCGTCTTTTCTGTATGTAGCTCCTGAAGCTAACAAAGCGGCGCAAAACCAGTGCCTTGAGTATATGTCAGGCTCCACTGTCTGGCTTTTAGTATTATTGGTGATGCCGTTGTTCTTTAGCTCTTCCATTATTAGGCCTTATTTCAAACGTACCATTTTTAGGAAATTAGTTATTGTAATCCTTTATTTGCCTTTTGTTAATACCCCCGATAGATATGAGTGTGAAATTGGTCGGAAGTTTTTGCGGCGATTTTTGCGGGGTCGTGATGGTTCCGGCTGTTCGTGCTGTTGTTATCCCAGCAATAGCTGCTCGTAGTAGTCAGAAGTTCCCTTATCGAGAATATCCAGGATGATGCCCTCTGTCTTATCGCCGACGCCTTTGATCTTCCGCAGTTCGCCTTTCATCTTCGATAGCGGTTCCTTCACCTGCGAGATCGAGTATGCCGCGTATCCCAGCGAGGACTTGGCGCCCTGCATCTTAAGCAGGTAATCGATGTGCTCCAGCATGACTACCACACGGTCGTTCTCGCTCAGAATGTCGCGGTAGAGAGTGGGCGGGATGCGCATGGGCACCCTGTATTTTTTGGCGATGGCGTTGAAGGCGAGGTTGATCGCATCGGAGTACTCTTTCGACGGCTCGCCCCATTTGCTGTAGCTGTAAATGTTGCGGTATCTGGCGGCAATGTCGGGATAGCGTTCCTTTGTCGCATTGAGGAAGTAGTCTTTCTGCCGACCTTCTTTGAGTGTCATCCCGCCGAAGATGATGAAGTCGATGCCAACCTCGCTCGCTTTCCCGACGGCATCTTCGATTAATTCCGGTGTGTCGGTCACAAAGGGGATGACCGGCAGCAGGAACATGCCGCAGGCGATGCCCGCGTCCTTGAAGCGCTTGATCGTCTCCAGTCGCTTGCTCGGCGGCGGCACGCCGGGCTCGAAGACGGCACTGATGCCGTCATCCACGGACGAGAAGCTGAAGCTTACGATGGCCTTGGCGCGCTCGTTGATCTTCTTTAGGATTTCGATATCTCTTTCGATGAGCGTCGACTTGGTCAGCATGTGTACCGGGAAGTTATATTCTTGCACCGCTTCGAGCGCCTGCCGTGTCAGCTCGTATTTTTTCTC
>CAZWOG010000017.1:0-9116 GCA_964635685.1 uncultured Dehalococcoidales bacterium
TACAAGCAGATTTATCTATCTTCAGTGTACCATTGGAATCTGTTATTGCTCCTACGGGACAAATATCTGTACACAGCTTGCATTTTAAGCTGCCTAAACAATCATTAGTTAAAATAGATGGAATAACTTCATATTGCGGTAATAGCGCCTCGGGCAAATTCCTTCTAGTGATTTCGTGTTGAGACGGTGAAAAATGTACTCTTAGATTGTCGCGTGAGATATCACCACAGGAGAAAGCTTTTGAAATCTGTGACCATAGGAGAAGTTTAATTCTATCTGATACTTCAATGCTGGAGAAATCTGAATCGATTTCGCTCAGGATATTTACAACTTTGGTGAAGCAAGGATTGATCTTGGTAGCATCGATATCCTGCCAGAAATGAGTCTTTCTTTGTATTTCGTTACAAGCGCCGATTACTGAGGGATGTATCTTTGTTCTATCTAAAAGAAGATTTAATTTACGAGGTTTACAGAGATTATTGCCTAATACTATCTCTAAATCTGGAGCAACATTTTTAATGAAATGGCTTAGCTCTTGCAGAGATATTCTTCTCTCTACAGCCCCATTGCACTCACACAAAATAACTCCGCACTTAGACACTGCAACCTACTTTATATTCTACATTCTTCTATGAAATACTTTTATTATGAAGGTTTATTCTCTACAGGTGGGGTACCATCAGTACCCGCTGGAATATCCGTCTTTACAGCTTCCTCAGTTTTGGGAGGAGCGGCCTTGGAAGCAGCGGCGGCTAGCTCTTCTGCGGTCTTTTCTGGTAGCGCCTTCATGAATTTTAGACCCAGCATAAAGAGTAAGCCTAACGTTGTGGCGATACCAAGCGACATTCCCATTTCCACGGGTGTAAGAGCAAAGCTGCCTATCGCTCCGTAAACCCCTTCTATATGGCCGGGATAGTATTGCTGAGGGAAGGCTGCTTGAGGGATTACCAGGAAAAATCTTTCAAAGAAAACACCTACAACCACAGACAGAGAAGCAACGAGTATCCATTTGATCGACTTCAGTTTTTTATTAAACAATATTGCTAAAGGCACAATAATCACGAGTCCAATCTGTAAGCACCAGAATATCCAGCTATATTTACCGGTCAAACTATATAAGACAGCTGCACGCTCCGGTGCATACAAGTGAGTCATTTTGTCAAGGAATATCAGCAAAGCTAATACACAGATAAATATAGTCAACAAACGGCTCAGCGATGTGACCATATCTTTTCTTAAATCACGACCGGTGAATTTCATAGTAAGCACTAGTACAACGATGAGGAGTGCCACTCCAGAAGTAATTGCTGCTGTAAGGAACTCAAGAGGCTTTATAGGAGAGAACCAAGCTTCTCGGGCGGCCATAAAACCAAAGATTGCTCCTGTGCCCATGTGCACAAGGGAAGCCCATCCAATGGCGAGAATTCCCCATCTCTTCATCCATACCTTGCTGCCTGAGAGGATGATGCCCATATACGCAATACTTATTACAAAGTACCCACCATATAAAATACCGTTGATAGCGAACATAGATGTCATGTTATTCCAGTAGAAGAACATGAACAGACGCCAAAAATTTTCCGGCCGGCCCAAATCTACGGCGATGGAGATCATAGCACCGAATATCAGTACAATTGCTAAGAGAACAGCCATCCTCCCGATAGGTTTGTATTTTTCCTGGCCGAATACATATACTAATGTTGAAAGGATTAGAGAACCAGCGCTTAGTCCTATGAAGTAAATTGCCAGCACAATGGGCATACCCCATGGAATCACATTACTGCTACCAAACAGATAATGGCCTTTGAAGTAGGATATACCAAAGCAGATTAAGCCTAGCAGTGTTATTCCAGCAAGAATGCCAATAGCGATTTTATAGTTTTTGGAATTACCGTCTACGGATACAAAATTCAATTCCACAAAATCACCTTACTTAGTTAAATAATATACTTTTGGCTTTGTGCCCATAGCCTCGCGCAGTCTTATAGAAGTTCTATTTGAGAGTAATTTTGAAACTTCGCTATCAGGATCATCCAAATCCCCGAATGTCCTAGCATGGGCCGGACAAGCCTCAACACATGCAGGTATAACCTCGGTGCCGATCTGTTTGCCTTCCATTAGTGCCTGTTCAATGCGATGGAAGCAGAACGTGCATTTCTCAACCATTCCGTGAGCCCTGTGTGGAAACGGCCAACATCCTATCAAATCGCGTCTCAGAGGAGGGTCTATACGTTGATATTCCACATCTTCTTGCTCTTTGTAGTTGTAAGCCCTCGCACCGTATGGACAGGCCACCATGCAGTATTTGCAGCCGATGCATCTGCGGAAATTTTGCATGACGATCCCATCGTTACGTCGATAAGTTGCTTTACAGGGACATACCTGCACGCAGGCTGGATTGTCACAATGCATACATGGCATAGGTACCATTTCGATATTTGCAGTAGGATATTCACCTTCGCTTGCAGCAATTACTTTATGCCAATACGGGTCTTGCCTGCGTCTCTGCTCCTCAGGCGAACCATGTGGCACGTTATTTTCTTCTTTGCAGGCTATTGTGCATTCCTGGCAGCCGGTGCACTTGTCCAGGTCTATAACCATTCCCCATCTTTCCATTTAGTGCCTCATGCCTTATATACTCTAACTCTTGTATTGAAGAAAGCTGATTGCCCACTTAATTCGTCGTAGTATACGCCGGTGATATCATTAGGATTTACACCTATTTTATTAGACCACTCGCCGTCATAATAGTGTCCCTGTCCTCGAGCAATAGCTACCACTTCAGGATGAATTCCATGGAAAACTCGGGCTTTAGATTCAATCTTACCTAGTGGAGATTCCACCCATACTTCATCACCGTCTTTTATCTTTAACTCATCCGCGGTCTCTTTATTAATTTCCACAAAGTTCTTCCACCCATACCCATGCATTACCAGGTATATCTCTTGAGCCCATGGATAGTTCTGACTGCCGCTCTCGATGTTCAAAGCAGGCTGGTATGTTACTAGATTAAGAGGATACGAACTTTCATCACCTTCAAATTCCGGTTCTGTGTAATGGGGTAAGCAGGCTATTCTTTGAATTTCACTTGAACTTGATGATTTAAGTAATGCCTCTAAATTGCCTGAGTAGAACTCGAATTTCTTTGAAGGAGTCTCGAATATTGAATCGTATTTGTAAAATTCGTAGTCGGGTCCAACCAAAACACCATTAGTGCGGAAATCATTCCAAGATATAAGGTTCTCGGTGCGGTATTTCACAAATCCTTCCGCATTATCGCCGATGTTTTCGAAAGATTGGGCTACACTGCCGCCTATTTCACCGGCGATGTTAAAGATGATATCGCCTAAAGTCCTTGACTCATGTAACTTACTAACGACAGGCTGCTTTATCTTTACCTCTGTAAAACCGGAGCCGGGCGGGCAATGTTCATAGGCCCAATCTTCCAATAGGCTACATGCCGGTAGAACTATGTCGGCATATTCCGACATCTCTGTAAGTGAAGGCGAAATATGAACGTAGAATGGGATATTGGCCATGGCCTCGTTCCAGCGTTCGGTACCAGGAGCTAACATATTGAAGTTACAGTTGAAGCCGACAGCCATTTCGATTGGATAAGGGCTGTCGGATAATATGGAATCAGCCACTTGATTTGTAACCACTTTGGCAGCGATGAAATTTTGCTTTCCTCTGAGGTCTATTGCATCTTGAGAATTACCAGTCTCTGATATTATATCTTTAACAATCGCTGGCATTTCCTGATATTTGGGATATTCCTGATAAATTACTCCACCAGGCACATCGATGCTGCCAACTAGGGCATTAAGACATAATATCGCATAGCTTGCATAAGATCCGTTAGGCCAGCAGGTAGCGCCCCTGCCGCGCCATGCGATTGCAGGTTTGGACCCGGCGAACTCTCTAGCTATCTGGCGTATGGTATCGGCATCAATGCCCGTCACGGATGCAACCGACTCCGGGCTGTACTGGCTGAGGGCCAGGTTCTTGTATTCTTCAAATCCGTTTGTCCAATTGCTTACAAATTCTGAATCGTATAGGCCTTCACTGATAATAATATTCGCTATAGCCATCGCCAAAGCAGCGTCGGTTCCGGGCTTTATCGGTATCCATTTATCGGCTTTTGCTGCTGTGACCGAGTATCTAGGATCGATGACCACTACCTTCGCTCGAATAGCCCGCTCACGTCTTATCTTGCCCCACATCCTGAGGTTGCGAGCCAGCGGCTTCTGAGACTCTATTATGCTTGCGCCAAAAGACAATATATAATTGGTCTTTTCTAGATCATACGCGCTAAGGGTGTAATGGCCATCTGCCATCCATTCACCGGCCTTTGCTGCCTCATCATCCAGTGCATCACCCGTTATCAAGTTCGGGGTGCCGAATGCAACTGCAAATCTTTTAATTAGATCATCGTTACTGATACTATTCAAACCATCTAGTATCAACAATTTATGGGGTTGTCCGGAGTCTCTGAGTGACTTCAATTTGCTGGCGATTTCTAATAAAGCGTCACCCCATGTAATTTCAGCCCATTCGGGATCAATGCCCTTGCCTTTAAGGGAATTGGTACGCTTCATAGGGGTTTTGATGCGATTGGGATCATACAGTACTTGAAGGCCGATCTTGCAACGTGGACACGTCTTTCCGTCTGATACTTTAGATAGCGTATTACCGGCTATTCTAACTGCGTTACCATTTTGAACCTTGACTCGCGTCGCGCAACGGGTGGGGCAATTCAAGCAGGAAGTTGAAATCCATTCCTCCGTAAACTCTTCATAGATACTTCCAGAAGGAGATAAGAAGTTGACATCGGGGCGTTTAAGAGCATAACCGGCTGTCAAGGCAGCGGTCGCAGCCGCCGAAACACCAAGAAAAGCCCTTCTGCTCAGTAATAAGCGTCCGGGCTTTCCCTCTTTTAATTTTTTGATTCTATTGTTATCTTTTGACCCTGGGGTCGGTGATTCGCCATTGTGTAGTGTATCTGGTTCCCGTTTCATGAAATCTTTCTATCCTTAAGATTTGATAAAACCACCTCACACCAATGATACAGACTGGATAGAGTATAGCATATAAAAAATCGTGGTGCAATAGATTTCGGTGTTTATTGTTATTTATTTCACAAATAAATATGGCCGTGGCCGCATACTGCTTTCATTACTCGAGAACAGTATCTCCACTCTTTCCGCCACTCTTTTTAACCAACCGAATATTTTCTATTCTGATACTCTTTTCAACCGCTTTACACATATCATAAATGGTTAGCGCAGTTACTGACACGGCGGTTAACGCCTCCATTTCTACACCTGTTTTACCGGCACACTTCACTTGTGCAGCAATATCTACCCATTTTTCGCCGAATTCAAAGTCGATTTTGACCTCATCAAGGATCAAAGGGTGGCACATAGGAACTAGCTGTGAAGTATTCTTAGCCGCCATAATTCCCGCAACCTGTGCCACTGTCAGCGCTCCTCCTTTTGGCAGCTTATCATTTCTGAGCATGTCAAGAGTCGCAGGCTTCATTACAACACGGCCCTTTGCTATTGCCACCCTCTTTGTGACCGATTTATCGCTGACATCTATCATCCTAGTCTTCTCTGGCACTTTACCCTCCCAGCTGGCACATTGCACGTCCCTTTTGAGATTGTCCTTCTACTAACATATGGCGTTCCGGCTTGGCTTCAACAGCATGTAATAGTGATAGCTTGATATCGTTTAATGTTCCGCCGTTACGTAATACAGGCTTTAAATCTAACTCACGATCGCTCATAAGACACGGCCGCAGCATTCCATCTACTGTAAGCCTTAATCTATTGCACGAGGAACAGAAGCAATCGCTCAGTGGGCTGATGAAACCTATTGTTCCGGTTGAGCCCGCGAATTTAAAATATTTTGCGGGTCCATTACCTTTACTTGACAGGAAAGGTTCCAAAGGTCCGAATATTTTTAAACGCTCTAGTATCTCGCTTATCGGTAGGAAAGAGAATGTCATATTATCAACGAACGGCATTGGTTCTATGAAGCGAATATGCCATCCTTTCTCGATGGAAAGATGAGCGAAGTCTGTCACTTCATCATCATTTATACCTCTAATTACCACCATGTTGATTTTTACCGGATCAAGCCCTATTTCTTTTGCAGCCTCTATGCCATCCATTGCCTCATCAAGTTTGCCTTTGCGTGTAATGTATTGATAGCGGTCTTTTTTCAGTGAATCCAAGCTGACGTTTACTCGTTTCAAGCCAGCATCTTTTAATGCTGATGCGTACTGTTTCAATAGAGTTCCATTTGTTGTTAAAGCTATATCATCTATACCTTTAATTTTAGAAAGCATTTTTATTAAATCGGTCAAACCTAATCTAACCAGAGGTTCCCCGCCGGTTAAACGTAGTTTGTTAATTCCTATGGCAGCTGCCGCCTGCGCCACAGTTACAATCTCCTCATAACGAAGGACATCGCTGTGTGGCAGGTTTTTAACCCCTTCAGAAGGCATACAATAAATACACCGGAGATTACATCGGTCGGTGACCGATATCCTGAGATAGTCAATATGTCGGTGAAAAGTATCGGAAATCTCTACCATATATTAATTATATCCTATTGCTGTAACCTTCTGCGTGCTTCCTCAGCCGCTTGCCCTCTATGGCTTATGGCGTTCTTTTCGCTCATTGAGAGCTCGGCCATGGTCTTATGCAAATCCGGGAGGTAAAATATGGGGTCGTAACCGAAGCCGTTATCACCCAGAGGCTTAAAGGTTAAAATGCCGTGGCATTGTCCTTGGCAGATTTGAGCTTTGCCGTCGGGGTAGGCTATGGCAATGACGCATCTGAACTGAGCCGTGCGTTTCTCCCATGGCACATGAACCAATTTGTTCAGCAGAAAATCGATGCGTTCTTTGTCCGAGGCGCCTTCACCTGCATATCGTGCCGAACGTACCCCGGGCTCACCGCCCAATGCATTAACCTCAAGTCCTGAATCATCGGCGATAGTGGTCAGTCCACTCAGCTCAGCATATCGCTTGGCTTTTAAGATAGCGTTCTCCTCGAATGATGTTCCCGTTTCCTCTATCTGTTCACTGATGTGAACATCCTCAAGAGAAACAATTCGATAGGGTATACCTTGAAGGAGCCTGGCATACTCCTTCACCTTAGCTCGATTATTTGTCGCTAGAAGAAGCTTAGGTTTACTCAATGCGGATAAATCTCCTGGCTATCTTTTACATTTAGTACTCGATGCCTTTTCTTGCTTCTATTCCCTTGCGGTACGGATGTTTGATTTCATCCATATTTGTGACCAGGTCTGCTTTGTCTATTATTCTCTGGTCGGCATAACGTCCGGTTAGAACAACTTCTACTGTGAGAGGTTTATTACTGATAAGTTCGATTACGTCTTTTACGTCGATCAGCTTCCAGGCAGACGCTACGTTGATTTCATCGAGTATTACAAGGTCGTATTTGCTGCTTTGTATCGCCAATTTGGAGGCTTTAAGCGCTTCACGCGCCTGTTGTCTCTCATCATCCTTCACATTATTTGGATCGATAAGGTGTTCGTGCCCAAAAACCTGAAAAGATAGACCTGGCAACTTTGATAGTATTTCGCATTCTCCGTACGGGAACTTCCCTTTCATAAAAAAAATTATATGAACTTTAGCGCCATGTCCGAGGGATCTGATAGCAAGGCCCAGTGCAGCGGTTGTCTTGCCTTTTCCATTGCCAGTATAAACCTGGATGAGGCCGTGTGTGAAAAATTTATTACTCATATCGTTTCAGTAGCTATCTGCAGCTATGGGGGCAAATTTCTATATATAATGGATGCTGATGATACAATTTAAGTGTAACAATGGGCTAATTTATTGTCAATGAAACGCTATTGGAAGTAGTGTATCAATTCATTATCCAACCCCCTGTAATCCCCCAGACTTGGGGGATTTTAAGAAGAAATAGGGGACACCCCTAGAACCCCGGCAGGAAGAATCCTGCACCTCTTGTTTTATCTTCTGCTTAGCAGCAGGTCCTGAATATTGCCCAGTTCCAATAATGGTACACGACTCTATTGGGTAATGATATGCTGACATATTTCAGTGCTCTATGTTATGATAGGTTCAGTTATTGTCAAATTAACAGAGGAGGGGTCCGATGAAAGCGAGATGTTTGGCGCTTCTTGTCCTTTGCGTCGCGGCGCTCATGGGAACTGTTGCCTGCAGTGGAGGTGGAGTGGCACCTAATGGTATGACAGCTGCCGAAATACTTGAGATGTCTCAGACTGCATCGATGAATACCATGCAATTTGGCATGGTCATGGAAACTGCTCTTATGGGCGACGAAATAACAATGAATATGGTAGGCGCTGGTGATAATTTAAACCAGGAAATGTATTTGATAGGAACATCACCTCAAATACAAGATTACGATATGGAAGTATATATTGTAGACGATTGGATATATATGACCAATCCTGATTCAAGCGCAGAATGGATAAAAACTAGACTTACAGAAGATATTTGGGATGAACAGGATATAACAGGTCAACAATTAGGGTTACTGAATGACTGTTTCGCTACAAGATATATTGGAATGGAAAATATTAATGGGGTAAATTGTTATAAGATAGATGTTCAACCTAATTGGGATGCGATATTTGCGGCTGCTGATATCAGTGAAACTGAAGGCATAAGTGAACAAGATATGATTGACATGATTAAAGATACTTCATGCACTGCATGGGTGGCTGAAAACCCTTACTACACTATGAGGATTTTTCTCGGTATGACAATGGAAATGGAGTTAATGGGAGAGACATATTCCATGATAATGGATATGACAATGACTACTTCAAATATAAATCAGCCTGTAACTATCATGTTGCCCGCCGCGGCTGAGAATGCCACGGAAATCTCTTACGATGACTTCATGGCAGGTGAGTGGTAAGGATATAGCATATTCAGCGGTAGGCATGTATTTCATGTAACATAGATTAAGCGAGTTAACTTGTAGTTTACATAAAGGGCAATCGGTTTGATACTGATTGCCCTTTTATTATGCGCATTCATAGGTAGAAATTTGGAGATACGCATGCTATAATACGCTGGTGCTGCCATT
>CAZWOG010000018.1:0-8931 GCA_964635685.1 uncultured Dehalococcoidales bacterium
TGGGATATTGTATCAGCTGTCTCTCGAATACCTTGGGATCGGCTGCGCGTATCTCGGCCGGCTTATACATCATGTCCATCTGTACAGCCTGTGCCTCCGGCAGTAGCCAGTACTTCCTCAGCTTGAGCCACTTCTCAGCATCCCTCTCGGAGAAACGGGCAAGCTCCTTGGCAGTCCTGGTCTGATCCATGTCGTATTTCTCGCTGTAGATGGCAAGACAGTTTTCTTTGTCCTTGAATACAGCGCCATCTGCAACGAGATGCTGTTCCAGCCTGCATCCGTACTCGTATATCTCGGGGAAGTCGCGCCAGAGCGGCGTGTAGTACATTGGCAGCTGGATTGTGGCGTGAGTGTTGCCGCGGAAACCTGGTGCAGCGATCTCCTCTGTCGCCAGACATCCTCCGATCTCATGCCTTCTCTCGAAGATTCCTACGCTCATGTTAGCGTACTTGATGAGGTACATAGCAAGGAACAGTGCCTTGTTACCTCCTCCTACTATTACAACATCAAACGTCTCTTCAGCCATTATTACCTCCTTGATTTTTTATGTAGCAGGCTTAGCTTAGAGTGTTAGAACTTGATTACACCGCGTAAAACCTCTCCCTTTGTCATCGCTTCGAAGGCTTCGTTGATCTGATTTAACTTGTAGGTCTTTGTGATCAGCTTACCGATGGGGAGCTTGCCCTGCATGTAAAGGTCAACATACTTCGGTATATCGACTTGCGGGATGATGTCTCCCTGAACAGCGCCAGTGATAGTTTTGCCCAGGAGGAACTCAAACGGGGCGATGGTCAGCATGCTGGTAAGAGGGGCCATGCCCGATACTATTAATATGCCGCCGGGGCGGATGGAGCCGAGCGCTTTTACCATGACATCTACATTTCCGATGAACTCGAGGGCGTAATCCACTCCTCCTCCGAGGATTTCGAAGATCTTTATCTGCGGATCGTCCTTCTTGGCATTGACGATATAATCGGCACCAAGCTCTTTGGCCATCGCAAGTTTGTTATCCAGAGTATCGATGGCGATAACCTTAGCGCCAGCCAGCTTGGCACCCATGACCGCGGCCAGCCCGACGCCTCCGCAGCCGAAGATGGCCATAGTTTCGCCGACTTTTACCTTTGTGGTGTTGATCGCAGTCCCGATTCCGGTGCTTGCGCCGCATCCCAGTAGACATACGACATCAAGGGGCGCATCCGGCCGGATCTTCACTGCTGATCTCTCGTGTACTACCACCTTCTCGGCGTAGCAAGCGAGTCCGAACATCTGATGGACAGGCTTACCGTCTTTTTTGACGCGCATTTGACCGTATGGCAATGTGGCCATCATCTGGATAGGCAGGTTCTCCACGCACATAGTGGGGCGGCCTGCATAGCAGTAGCGGCATTTGCCACAGTTGAATGCGACCATCATGATAACATGGTCACCTGGCTTTACCGTTGTTACTCCGGGGCCGACTTTTTCTACAATGCCTGCGCCCTCGTGGCCGGGGATTACCGGAACGGGTGCGGGCATCTCGCCCTTCATAAAGTGAAGGTCCGTATGGCATACCCCCGTAGCCACCAGCTTAACGAGTATCTCGTTTGCTTGTGGCTCATCGAGTTGAACATCGTCGATTTTTAATGGGGCTCCGACCTCATACAAAACAGCAGCCTTCATTTGTTGTAAGCTCCTTCCCGTTATTTTTGTTTGGTGTCTGGTTTTTCCAGTACACCCTCCTTTATGAGATTCTTTATATCGTTGTCGCTCATGTGCAGAAGTTCGCGACAGATCTCATCCGTGTGTTGTCCCAGTAATGGAGCGGGTTTGCTGGGTACTGCAGGTGTTGCGGATAGTTTCAAAGCTACGTTCGGATATAACCGTTTCCCTACAATGGGATGCTCCAATTCTACCAGAGCCTTGTCGTGCAGAATTTGAGGATCTTTCATAGTATCTGGTGCTCGTTGCACCACTCCTGCTGGCACACCAGCTTTTTGCAGAATTTCCATGACTTCCCAAGCATCACGAGTAGATGTCCATTCTACCACCTGTTTATCGAGCTCGTCAACATTTTTTATGCGACTTAAAAAGTCTGAAAATCTAGGGTCTTTAGCCCATTCCGGGTGGCCTATAACCTTGATAAAACTGTGCCATTCTTTATCGGTGAAGACACTTATCGCAACCCAGTTATCCATGCCTGTGCAGGGATAGCATCCATGTGGCGCGGCATATGAGCAGCGATTTCCTTTTGGCTGCGGTACACGTTTGTTTATCGTATAGTCGAGATACGACTCACCGATAAGGGAGGCAGCTACCTCTGTTTGTGCCATATCGATATATTGTCCCTTGCCGGTTCGGCGTCTGTAGTCGAGGGCTGCCATTATCGCTATAGCGCATTGTTTACTTGCCATATGATCTGGCAGGGGTGAGTTGGAGCCGACTGGATATGGATCATCAGGATGCTTCCAGATGGAGAGCATGCCGGAGCCTGCCGATAGCATGGGGCCGTATGCTGGATAATCGCTATGCGGTCCGCCTCCGCCGAATCCTTGGCTGCTTAAATAGATAATGTCTGGTTTTATCTTGCGCACCGCTTCGTAATCAAATCCCAGGTTCTTGGCTACTCCGCCGCGTTGATTCTCCGCAAAGACGTCAGCTATTTTAATGAGTTTCTTTAAAAGGCCCTTGCCCTTTTCGGTCTGCAGGTCTACACCTAAGCTGCGTTTATTACGATTTGTTTCATTAAAACCGGCGCTGCTGTTTTTTTCTGCAGCGATAGTTCTTACAAAGTCGAGATTCTTGCTCGATTCAATTTTAATAACATCAGCTCCGAGTTCTGCCAGCAATCTGATACCGTCAGGGACAGCAACACCGGTGCCGAAGTCGAGTACGATTATTCCTTGTAAAGCAGTTCGTGCCATTTTCATATCCTCCTATATAACTCCAGCACTCCTGAGGATTACCAGGTCATCTTTCGAGAGCCCCAGCTCCCTGCAATATATCTCCTCGTTATGCTGTCCTAGAAGAGGGGCACAGAATCTGATTTGCGGCTGAGTCTCCGTCCATTTGTAGGGCGGTCCCGGATAGAGGCCTTCGCCGATAACCGGATGCTTGACCTTTGTGAAAAACTTCCTGGCACTGGCATCCGGGCTGTTTATAAACGTAGGTATATCATATATAGGCGCTATTGGCACACCCTCTTGGTATCCTTTTTCCCAAATCTCCATCTGAGTGAACTGAGTTGTGAACTCAAGCATGATGGCGAGAAGGTCTTGAGAGTTACCTATGCGGTAGAGGAAGCTTTCCCATTCCGGAAGAGAGAGCACTGGTGGACTGCCAAGCGTCTTCACTAGGGCTTGCCATTGCCGCGGCGTCAGCGCTATCACTCGGATGTATCCGTCCTTCGTCGGGTATACCGGGTAAATGGAGTCACCGAGGCGCGATTCGGGCATCGGCAACGGGCCGCCGGGTGTAAGGGAATGAGAATAAATAGGCACCGACCATGGATAAAGGCCGGTACGTGCGACCTCATGAACCGATACATCTATCTTCTGTCCGTAGCCTATTGCAGGCCGGGTATATAACGCCGCTATTATCTCAACATCGGCTATCATAGATGAGGCATCATAGGCGGGCATGCCCGGCAGAAGCGTCGGCGCCTTGCCTGGATAGCCGCTGGTGATCATTACACCGCTGAGTGCGAAATCGACAATATTCGATCCCTTGTAATTTTTATACGGGCCATCCGTGCCGAATTCAGTGAAACTGGTCATGACTATATTCGGATTGATTTTCTTAAGGGCCTCATATCCAAGTCCAAGACCATCCATGTAGTCAGGGCCGTAATTCTCTACTAATACGTCGGCCTTTTCGATAAGCTTTTTAAGGAGGCTTCTTCCTTTCTCGGTTTTGATATTGAGAGTGATACCGCGCTTGCTAGCATTTCGGTATATGAAAAAGAAGCTTTTTTCTGGATGCGGATCGTCGTTTAGGAAAGGAGGGATTGAACGCCCGGGGTCTCCCTGAGGGCTCTCAATTTTGATTACGTCTGCGCCGAGGTCTGCTAATAATCTTGTACAGTAAGCACCTTTGCTATCGGTTAAATCTAATATTCGATATCCAGTTAGCGCGCCATCCTGATGATGTGTCACCGTATTACCTCTTTCGTGCTTTAGATACCGGTTTGAAATAATTAATATCGAGGATGTTTCCCTTCCGCTCATCCTCTCTGAACACTGCTTTAACTCTCATGCCAACCTTTATCTTATCGAGGTCGACCTCGCCGAGCATATGCACAAAGCCCGTATCGGCTCTGTCCAATTTGATGATTCCATAGGCGACTGGGAGTTGCTTTTTAAGCACATCTTTCTCGGCATCGCGGGCAACTCTTAGCACAGTATAGGTGAGTAATTTCCCTTCGTTGCCGACCTCGATCCATTTATCGATTTGGGAGAAGCACTCCTTGCATGTGGATCTTGGGGGGACATAGACTTTATTACATTTGGTACACTTCAATCCCATGATCTTCTTGTTATCGCGGAGCTCTCTGAGAAACCTGCTTCCTGTTCTTCCCGCCTCGAACCGGTAGGGCAGCATTAACTGGCCTGCAAAAATAACAGCTGTGGTTGGTTTTGCTGGTTTTGTGGTCATCATTTTTTCTCCTCAATGATGCGGAAGTACATGATGTCTTCGTATCCACGACCGCGTCCCTGCTCTCGCCATACCGCCTTTACCCTCATTCCAAGACGCAGTTTCTCTATATCTTTCTCTTCCAGCCAGTGCATGATATAAGGTCCTTTGTCGAACTGTATGTTAGCGAGCGGGCGCTCGGAAAAGGCAAACTTCCCTGTGCGGTTATCGAAGATAGGCATACCGGCCTTTGTGAACTGGACAATAGTTCCTTCATCTCCGATTTCTTCCCAATCATCTTTAACTTCTGTGAAACAGTAACCGCACATTGCTTCCGGCGGGAATAACAGCTTTTTGCATTTGGGGCATCTGATACCCCAGAGCTTCTTGTTATCCTTCATCTCCGTAAAGAGACTGCCGCTGTATGGTCCCATCGACCAGTTATATGATATCTTCGAGAGTATCTCGACGCTGATAAATTCTTCTTTCTGCTCGTCTGCCATATCTGTTTCTCCTTGCCTTAGAGTGATCTCTTGAGTAGGACGAGCGTCGTCCAGTTTGTCCCTCCCAAGCCGGAGGACAAGGTGGTTTTAACATCCTTGGTGACCTGGTGCTCTCCTGCATCTCCGCGAATTTGAAGGGCGGCCTCGGCGATACGGAGCATGGCTGTGGCGCCGATTGCGTTGGTGGCCAGCACGCCGCCGGACGGGTTGACTGGTACCTCTCTTTCAATCTCGGTCACGCCGCTCTCTATCATCTTCCAGCCCTTATTATGCTCGCATAGGAAAAAGTGCTCATAAAGATACATCTCTTCCCAGCTGCTGGGCTCATAGACCTCGAAACAATCTATATCTCTAACCGGGTTAGTGATGCCATTGCGTTTGTATATTCGTTTCGCTGCGATCTGCTGTGATTTCTCCTCATCGCCGCCGAAGACAACCTCGCTCTGTAATTCGTGAACGGTTTCGTGGTCCGCCACCCATACCGGCTTCTTTGTGATCTTCTTGGCCACCTTCTCGGATGCGACGATGAGCGCGCAGGCACCGCATGATTGTGGGCAGAAGTCGAGAAGGCGTAGAGGCCAGATGAGGATCGGTGATTTAGCTACATCATCTATAGATTTAAGTCCAAGCCTGAGGTGTGCATAGGGATTGCGGCAGGCGTTTTTATCTGCCTTTAACCGCACCATGCCGGCATGCTCCAGCTTGGCTCCGGTGTTTTTCATATATTGAACGGCAGCCTGGGCGAACGCGCCGATGGCTCCTTGTACAAACTCTCGCATTTCGCCTGGGGCGGCGGCGCAAAGCGTGCCCATTGAGTTGCCCCGCTCCTGTTTCTGATGGCCTATGGTGAGAACAATATCGAACATACCGGAAGCTACCATATTAAATGCGGCGATCGCGCCAGTCGAGCCGACAGTGCCGCCAGTGTGCAGTTTCATCCCAGATTTCATATATCCGCCGGTTCCGTCAACGAGTAAACAGTCTCCTAAGTAGAAATTATCAAATCCATCGATGCTGTTTGTCAGAACCGCTTGTACTTTATTTATATCGATCTGGGCGTCGGCGAGGGCCGCTCTCACCGCTTCGTTGATCATCTCTGCGTCGTTGACCTCAGGCCGCCTGGCTGCCTGGGTTGATCGACCTACACCTACTATCGCCACTCTATTGGCCATATCTTCAATACCTCCGATTAGCTGTTGCTCAGGATCATTACAGTCTGCAGTTGCCCGCATACACCCGATGTGCCATGAGCAAGGGCTACTCTTGCGTCTGGCACTTGTCTTGCGCCGGCCTGATTACGCAGCTGGAGTACTGCCTCGACAACTCGGGTCATCCCTGCGACCTCTGTAGGATTGCCGGATAGACACCCTCCCGAAGGATTAACCGGTAATTTGCCTCCCATCTTAGTGATGCCGCTATCGATCACCTTTCCTGCTCCGCCGCGTTCACAGAAACCCAGCCCCTCCATCCATAGTAGTTCCTCATAAGAGAATTTCTCGGAAATTTCCGCTACATCTATCTCTTTTAAGGGATTGGTAATCCCTGCCATTTTGTAAGCGCGTTTTGCCGCTTTTGTCAGGGCTTTGCACTCGGCCAGATCACGATCTCCAAGATAATGGGCTTCATAGCAATTGCTGACGCCTGTTATCCAAATTGGTTTCTTACAGAATTTCTTTGCTTTTCCCTCACGTGCCATAATCATGACACAGGCCCCATCGGAGACAGGCTTCGCATCCAAGTCGTGAATAGGATCGGCCAGCATCTTTGAGTTGAGCACATCCTTGACGGTGAGGCTCATGGGAGCTTGCGCATAGGGATTATTTTTAGCGTTACCCCGATTCTTAACAACTACCTTGGCGCATTGTTCTGGGGTGATTTTATGCTTACTCATATATCGCGTAGCTTGAAGGGCTGCGGCACTGAGGAAATCGAGGCCAAGCACTCTCATAAATATAGGTTCGAAAGCGTGGTTCTGGACCAGGCTTGGCGAGGTCATTGATTCCTTGCAGTGGGTTGTTACTATGACGGTGTCATGTTCACCTGAAAGAATATGCATCATAGCGTAGAAGACAGCGTTTATGCCATCCGATGCGACCTTCTCTTCGCTGCGGAAATGTGTACCTAAGAATGACGCAACATTAAGACTGGATATCGTCCTGCCGTCCCAGTAGTCCTGGGAACAACTCACCGCCGCATCGATGCCTGTGCCGTCGTTAACATATTTTAAACCGGTTTCTTGGAGCACCTGTTTTATGGCCTCGTAAGCCATCTCTCCTTCTTTTACCTCAGCTCTATTGGGATGATACCTGGTCTGTGCTACAGCCACTATCCCTATTCTTTCAGACATAAAATATCCCTCTTCAGTAAATATATATGATGGCTTCTTACCTATCTTTAGTCCAGCGTTCAGGTCCGAAGTCAGCGGTATCCTTCTCGCTCAGAAGGATGGAGAAGGCCTCATCGCAGTAGCGAAGCGAAGACCTTCTGTCCATATCCTGCACTGAGCGTATTGTAGCCTTTGTCATTATTATTGCTGCAAGACGCATGCCGCCGATCTTCTTGGCCATCTCTTTGGCCTTCTCCAGATATTGATCTTGCGGCCATACTTGGTTGGCAAAACCTATTCGATGCGCTTCCTTGCCATCAATAACATCGCCGGTGAGGCATAGTTCCAGGGCTTTCGCTACTCCGATACGCCATGCCATGTTGGCACTGCCGCCGGCGCCGCCGATCCATCCTAGGTTCTTGACGTGCATGTCGCTGATCTTGGCTGTCTCAGATACTATGGTCAGGTCGCATGCGAGCGCGAGTTCTGTGCCGCCGGCGGTGCAAACGCCGTCAATAGCTGCTATTGAAATCTTGGGAGACCAGGTAATGCGCTCGAAGGTTGGTACCATGGTCGGCTTAGGTTGTCTGAAGCTCCAGAAATTCTTTGTCCAGGAGGGCTTGGCTAAAGTAACGGTTGCCGGTGCATCCGAAGAGCCTTCTTTAAGTACTCCACCGCTGGTATTGCCAGCCATCTCTTTGAGGTCGGCGCCGGAACAAAAACAAGGCCTTCCATCAGGCCTTGGTGCACCAGTAAATATAAAAGCTTTTATTGAATCGTCGTTGTCAATTAAGTTGATTGCCTCGGTCAGCTCTGTCCACATCTTTACGTTCAGAGCATTTAGCGATTTTGGTCTATTAAGAGTGATGATACAGTACCCGTCTTGCTTTTCGAATTTAATGGTCTCAAATGCCATTCCTGAAATTCTCTCTCCCTAGGAACCCGTCTATTCTGGCACAAGGGTTCGCTGACTATTTTAATACTTCTAACCATCAATTGGGAGCCCGCACTTGACATATTCTCAAAAGTCGATGCGGGCTCCCGTTGCTTTATACGTGTTTCAAAAGGTTACTTTTCGAAATAAGTTTTAAGGAATTTTTCCATTTCAACGGTGGGCTTCCACCATTTTTTCACGCCGAGGTCCTCGGCGACCCTGTTGGCTGCGAGGTAACCCGGTCCGCCGAGCATAGTGCCGCCCGGGAACGATGATGCGCCGCAAATATAGAGACCGGGGATAGGAGTCTTGTGTCCCGAGCAGTCCAGGTTAGGACGGAAGGTGTTCATCTGAGTTGGGCGGTAATCGCCATGCTTAATGGAACCCTTTCGCATATTGGGGAAGCGCGCCTCGATATCCTCAGGCGTCTCGCCGTTCGTCTTTAATATATTGTTATTCTTGGTGAAGCCTGGGGCTACTCTTTCCCACTTTTCCAGTATAGCCTGGTTGATTTGAGGTTCGCGCTTGGCCCAGCCACCCTCGATCTTGTACGGGGCATG
>CAZWOG010000019.1:0-5910 GCA_964635685.1 uncultured Dehalococcoidales bacterium
CACCTGGTCTTTACCCACCCAGTTCGGGAACAAACACACTTCGACATGATGTTTGATTCTGTCTCCGTCGAAGTCGTACTTCCCACTGTACGAAACATATGTATCCGCCGCTGCCACTTTTTCTTCCGGCGTCCCCAGCTTCAACTCACGCGCCTCGAAATTACGGCGATTTGTAGCCATTATGTTAACCGATACAAACCCATTTTCGGTGTAGGTCAAACGCCCCTCCGGCCCCTCACCGAACGGATAGGTAACCTTGCCACTGGCCCACCTGACCTCATAAGACTTGAGCTTCCAAGTGCCTAAGAAATCGCCTTTAGACATTATGTGTTCTCCTGATTTGAAACCACTTTCTTAAACGCTTCCGGTACTTCAGCTATCTTGTGTGTCTGATAATCGAAGAATGTCATCCCTAACTTTGCAATAGCTGTAAGCCGTTTCTGCGTTTTATTGGTAACGCGGCACACGATATCGCAGCCATACTTGCTCAAATCAGCCGCGACTACATCGATCTGCAGAACGTCTCCGTAAAAACTTTCCGATTTGTAAATGATAGCAAGGTCGGTATTGATAAATGCCTTCCCATCGACCATGAAATCAGGAAAACCTTTGTGCTTCATGAATTTCAAATGCGCCTCATTGAGTATCGATACGAGGTTATGATTGCCGAGATGAGCCCCGGCGTTGACATCCGACATGCGCACCTCAACCTCAAAAGAGAAGTCGGTTTTGTCTGGTAGCTTTATCTCAACTCTAGCCAAAAGCGCCTCCTTAACATCTCATCCGGAATCCCGCCACCTATCCTGCCACATTTTAACACACATATCATTATTGATAAGTATGCAGGTCAAGCACTGCCCGATAGACCCCTTCCTCCAACTCCTCCGATACCTGAAAACCACAGGCTTCGATAACATGCATCATGTCCTTGTTCTCAACCAGGACCTCTCCTTCAAGGAAGCGTATTCCATTATCCTTGGCAGCAGCAGCCAACTCTTTCATCAGATATGTGCCGATGCCCTGTTTCTGATACTTATCTGCAACTACTATGGCAAACTCAGCCGCATCTTTGCGAGGAAGCCTATAATAGCGCCCCACAGCAAGAAGCTTCTCACTGACCCCCTCCCCGATTGTAACTACCAGAGCGAACGTATAATCGTAATCGATAGTACAGAAGCTTATCGCCTCCTCACGTGACATCTTTGTTACCATATGGTGGAATCTGAGATACATTGTCTCACGGCTGAAGCGGCGCACCAGACCCAGAAGACGATCTACGTCGCTTCTCTGTATAGGACGCAGGAAAACAGTGGAACCGTCCCTAATGGTGAAAGGTTTTTTGTATTTGCTGAATTGCCAGGGATCATTATCAGCTAACATATCCAACCTCCGAAACGATACTACATCGAACTTAGAGTTGGAATGTGGGATAGTATACACCCGTTATCAATAAAATAACAACAGTTGAAACTGATACTTAGTGGGGCAGATTATCCAACCCCCTTGATCCCCCATACTTGGGGGATTTTAAAGAGGTTAGGGGACACCCCTATAACCCCGGCAGGAAGAATCCTGCACCTCTTTCAAATCGTCTGCGTAGAGATGATTCAGAATTTCACCAAGTACTGATAATGACCCACGACCAACTAATATAACTAAAGGGAACCATAATACATGAAGTACAGGGCAAATTAAAGCTGTTTCCCTAGAGTTGTGGACTGCTGCGACTGCGCTTCGTCTGGTACCCGTTCAGGCCGCCGTTCTGCCGCACTTCCCTGCCGCTTGACTCCAAGCGTGCCACCTCCTGGCTATCCTTGGTAGCCCGCTCAAATTCACCCATATCGCCAAAGGCAATACTTCTGTTGTGATAAGCCTGAACATTGTGCTCATCTATCCGAATGGCGCCGCTATAATCATCTATAGCCTGCTGGTAATCTCCCTTTTTATGATAAATAAGACCTCTATTATAGTAAGCCAAAGCCTGGCTCGAATCGCATTTAATAGCTTTAGTATAGTCTTCTACAGCCCTATCCAGTTCGCCCATCTTATGATATATCAGGCCACGGTTATAATAAGCAGTGGCATCATCAGGATCGATGCGGACAGCCTCATCCAGACTGCGTATCGTCTCTTTATAATCGCTGACGCTGGCAAAGGCCAAGCCGCGATCGTAATATGTTATCGGGTCGTTAGGATCAAGCTTGATGGCATGATCATAGTCAGCGATAGATTTCTCCAGATCACCCAGCTTATAATATGCAATCCCCCGGCTCTGGTACATGTGCGCATCATTGGGATCAATACTGATAGCCTTGTTATAGTCTTCGATAGCGCGCTTATATTCGCCAAGCTCATGATGAATCATCCCGCGGCAATGATAAACAAAGGCATTATACGGATCCAATTTGATCGCCTCATTACAATCCTCGATCGATTTTTGGAACTCGTTCAGATTAGCATAGGCAAGGCTGCGGACGTAATATATCTGGCCATTGCCCGGTTCGATAAGAAGGGCTGCATTACAATCATCGATCGCCTGTTTGAACCTATCGACATCGATATTTGAAAGCGCCCGGTGGTATAAGGTCTGTGCGTCATTACCCTGGGATTTTAAAACCCTGTTGTAATCCTCGATCGCCTGTAGCGGTTTGCCGCTCTCATCGTAAGCCAGCCCACGATTGTAATAGGCTTGCACATCGTTCGGATCCAACCTTATAGCCTCATCATAATCAGCGACAGCTTTATCCACCTCGCCTAAATCATGATATGCAATACCGCGGTTGTTATAACTCAAAGTACAGGAAGGGTTCAGTTGAATAGCCCTGTTATAATCCTCAATAGCCAGCTCAAATTCACCCAGGCTATACCGAACCATGCCGCGGTTATGATAAGCCCACGAATCGTTAGGATCCAACAGTATCGCCTCGTCGCAATCGCGCAAAGCCTGTTTAAACTCGCCCAAGCTATAATGTACCAGGCAGCGGTTGATATATCCCTTTGGATCCCGAGTATCCAGACGAATCGCCGTGCTGCAATCTTCAAGCGCTCTTTTCAGTTCACCCAGGTTATAGTAAGCAATGCTCCGATCTTGATAGACATTAGCATCACCAGGGCTGATCCTTATCGCATTATCATAATCGTCGATGGCCTTCCTGAGCTCACCCTTGCTCTGGTAAACGAGACCGCGATGGTTAAATACTTCGGCAAAACATGGATTTATCTTAATTGCTTTGCTATAGTCATCTATAGCACGTTCAAACTCAAGAAGGTTATGATATACCATCCCTCTGCGATCATACAGGCATGCACCATCAGGTGTCAGTTCAATAGCTTTCTCATAATCATTGACGGCATGCTGATACATGCCAAGTTCCACATACGCTACTGCACGGCTGGCATATAATTCGACAACATGGGGGGACAGCTTTATTGCCTCTGTATAATCGGACACGGCACAGACGGCGGTGCCCATCTCCATGTACGCGTTGCCCCTGCCGTGATATGCCCTCGCATCACCCTGATCCAAGCGGATAGCCTTGTTATAATCTTCCAGCGCCTGGTCAACTTCACCTCGGTTTTGATTAGCCAGGGCCCGCTTCAGGTATGCCTCGACCATCTGGGGGTATTTATCAATGACTTTACTATATTCCGATATCGCGTCAATGAACATTCCACG
Source organism: uncultured Dehalococcoidales bacterium (assembly GCA_964635685.1). Taxonomy (GTDB): domain Bacteria; phylum Chloroflexota; class Dehalococcoidia; order E44-bin15; family E44-bin15; genus JAYEHL01. The sequence continues at coordinate 3,677 of CAZWOG010000019.1, forward strand.
TGCGAAATATTCATCTCCAAGTTGCAGTAAATCAGATGACATAAGACCTCAATTTCAAGCAAAATTAGGTAAGTATAACAAAAGAAAACCATTTTAGGAAGTACCTTTTCTAACATTTTGCAGAACTGATATACATGCAGATAGCTCCGCAAGCTGCTACATTCAGCGATTCAATATTCTCCCTGCGAATTGGAACTTTACAGCGATAATTCGATATCCCAAGAATTGATTCGGAAAGCCCATCTGCCTCATTGCCAAGAGCCAGCACAATCTTGTTCAATCCCTGCAAAATCGATATAGAATCTTCGCCATTCAATGCAGTAGCAACTATGTCGTATCCGCGAACTTTTAAATCACTGAGAATGCTCATATAGAAAGCCGTCCTCCTGATCCACAGCGATAGCACCGCACCCGCTGTTGACTGCACGCACTTGGGTGAGAAGGGATCGGCACATTTATCAGACATGACCACTCCGGAGTACCCGAAGGCCACTGCGCTGCGTATCAGGGATCCGATATTGCCGGGATCCTGGATATCTTCAAATAACAAAACCTTATCTCCGACATCCCCAGGAAGATTGCATGAATCTATATCACCAGGCATCTTAACCACAGCTAAAGGGCCCTGAGGTGTCTTGGTCAGGCAAATTGTCTTGAACTGGCTCTCTGTAAGATACCGAACTGAATAATTACTATATACAGGTGCAAGTTCATCTGTTGTTAATATCTCTGCAATCGATTTTGGATGACTTTCGATGATCTGCCTGACAGCCCTGTCACCTTCAATTAGAAACACCCCGGATTCGGCTCGCCCTTTCACAGTGGCCAGCTTCTTATACCACTTCAATGGTTTCAAGAGACGCCCTTCGTAATTTGTTTCATTCATAAACCTAACTCCTGTAGCAAATCATATTCAGGGGATAAGAGACTGTCGATAAATAAGCTGATAGCGCGGGAAACGAGTCTAACACATAGAGTTCAATGAGTTTAGTATAGATCGAACATAGCAATAAAGCTGCCTGCAAAATATGCGATAACCCACCATGAATACGCGACGCGGGTATATAAATGCAATTTCCTGGGAACCAATGCCACATGATTCAATTTGAGTCTCCAGATACATATTGTATCCGCTAACATAACTATAAGTGCCGAATAACCTAAAATTCCATGAAATGTGAGCGGAATATTCGACGAACCAATTATCATAACAATGGTTGCAGTAATATCCAAAGTAATACCAATAGTCAAAAATGTCAGAATGAATTTGGAGATCGAGTGTTTTCTCTGCTCTGTAATGACCGCAATAGAATAAGAGATGAGAGCAAATGTTACTATAACTGTTCCGGTAATTAATGTCGGATTCATTATATATTTGGTGGAGCTGGGGGGGTTCGAACCCCCGACCTTTTGACTGCCAGTCAAACGCTCTCCCGGTTGAGCTACAGCCCCACGCGCATGAGTTTATCATAAAATATTACTGAGTTCAATCTAAGGAAGTTCAAATTAAGTTCGAATCAACCCCCTGTTATCCCCCAGTCATGGGGGAATAGGAAAAAGATAGGGGACACCCCTATAACCCCAGCATGAAGTATCCTGCACCTCTATTCCAGTCAGATGGGACATAACAGTCAATATAAGTCAACCCCCATGACCCCCAATCTTTGGTCCTTCCAAGAGAAGATTCCATGGAAGGATTCCGCGGAAGGACACTACTTTTCCGTCGACGGGGGTGAATCAACATTTATCCAACCCCCTGTTGTCCCCCATACTTTGGGGGACTTTGAAAATTGGGGGATACCCCCAAACCCCCACCAGAGGGTGATCCCTCTGGACTTCCCGATTTTAATTAACGATTGTTCTAGAAAAAGATAGAGGCCCCCAGTCAGGAAGAATCCTGCATCCCTCTTTCACAAGTTCTCTAAATTAAAACGGTAAGCTTGACTTCACATAGCGATTTTTGTACACTTCGAATATAAAGCAATGCAGAGGGCGGTTAGCTCAGTTGGTAAGAGTGCTGCGTTGACATCGCAGAGGTCGTTGGTTCGACTCCAATACCGCCCACCATGCAATTCGTCCGTTCGAGCGAGCCTCTCGTTCCTTTTAGGGCGAGAGGCTATTGATTGAATTAAGAAAGATCGAAACGAAACAGCGTATTATGAGCGAGCAAGCAGAGCATATAGAGCAGCTAAGACACTCGGCATCACACATAATGGCCGAGGCGGTTCAGTCAT
>CAZWOG010000019.1:5920-8823 GCA_964635685.1 uncultured Dehalococcoidales bacterium
AGTCATTATTCCCCGATGCCAAATTCGGCATTGGGCCTGTGATTGAGAACGGCTTCTACTATGACTTCGAACTGCCGCGACCTTTAACCCCCGAAGATCTGCCGTCAATCGAAAAGCTGATGGCGAAGATAGTCTCACAGAATGTGCCATTTACCCACGAAGAAATGAAAAAGGACGAGGCGCGGCGCATCTTCGCCAACCAGCCGTACAAGCTTGAGCTCATCGACGAGATAGCAGAAGAGCGTGTCAGCATTTATCGACAGGGGAAGTTCACAGACCTGTGCCGCGGGCCGCACATTAAGTCGACCGGAGAGGTGAAGGCGTTTAAGCTGTTGAACATCGCCGGAGCATACTGGCGGGGAGACGAAAAACGACCCATGCTGCAGCGCATCTACGGCGCCGCCTTCGAGACGCAGGCTGAACTGGATGAGCACATCAAGAAGCTGGCTGAGATCGAGGCCCGCGACCATCGCCGGCTGATCAAGCAGCTGGACCTGGTAAGTTTCCACGAGGAAGCTGGGGCCGGGCTGGCCTACTGGCATCCCAAAGGCGGGCTGATACGGGTGCTGATCGAGGATTACTGGCGCAAACGGCACCTCGAAAGCGGTTACGATATCGTGTTCACCCCGCACATCGGCCGGGCGCAACTCTGGGAGACCTCAGGCCACCTGGGCTTCTACAAGGACAGCATGTACTCGCCAATGGAGATCGACGAGCAGGATTACTACATCAAGCCCATGAACTGCCCGTTCCATATCATGATTTACAAGACCAAGCTGCGCTCCTATCGCGAGCTGCCGCTGCGCTGGGCCGAGCTGGGGACGGTATATCGCTACGAGCGCAGCGGTACGCTGCACGGCCTGCTGCGGGTGCGCGGCTTCACTCAGGACGATGCGCACATCATCTGCACACCGGAGCAGATCGAGGGCGAGATTCAGCGCGTCCTGGACTTCTGCCTCAGCATATTACGCGCCTTCGGTTTCGAAGACTACAAGATGGAGTTAAGCGTGCGCGATCCGCAGAACCCGGGCAAATATGCCGGAAGCGACGACATGTGGCAGAAGGCTGAGGCTTTCCTGATTAAAGCGCTGGAGGCGCGGAACCTGCCGCACGAACGCAAAGAGGGCGAGGCGGTATTCTACGGGCCCAAGATCGATATCAAGATTAAGGACGTGCTGGGACGGGCCTGGCAGTGCTCCACAATACAATTCGACTTCAACCTGCCGGAGCGGTTCGATATGACATTCATCGGCGAGGACGGCAAGGAGCGGCGGCCTTACATGGTGCACCGGGCACTCATGGGGAGCCTGGAGCGCTTCTTCGGCGTTCTCGTGGAGCACTACGGCGGAGCCTTCCCTGTCTGGCTTTCGCCAGTTCAGGTGATGATCATACCGATTGCCGACCGACATCTCGAATACGCAAGTAAGCTGGAAACGGAGCTCAAGGCGGATGGCCTGCGCGTTCAGGTCGACGCACGCCCGGAGAGGATGAACTCCAAGATCCGGGAAGCACAACTTCAGAAGATACCATACATGCTGGTCGTCGGCGACAAGGAGATGGCTGCCGACAGCGTGTCGATACGCCTGCGCACCGGCCAAGACCTGGGACGGAAGTCGGTGGCGGAGTTCAAGGCCATGGCAAAAGACGCCGTTTCTAACAAAACGGCTTGATTTTTCAGGTAAGAAATAGTATATTTCGATTCTGTATAACACACTATCTTAAGGGGGACAGGCATAAATAAGAAGTATAGAGTAAACCAGCAGATCATCGGCAAAGAGGTACGGTTAATCAGTGAAACAGGCGAACAGCTTGGAACGATGCCACTCTTTAACGCGCGAGAGATAGCAAATGAACGAGGATATGATATTGTTGAGGTAGCTCCTCAAGCGGTCCCCCCAGTATGCCGCCTCATCGATTACGGAAAGTTTAAATACGAACAGACTAAGAAAGAACGCGAGGCCAGGAAGAAACAGAAATCCATTAATATTCGAGAGGTCCAGTTAAGGCCTAAGATCGGTGACCACGATATCGAATTCAAGACCAAGACTATCAGGAAGCTCCTCGGCGAGGGCGATAAAGTAAAAGTGTCGATCATCTTCCGCGGACGGGAGATAACTCACCCGGAACTCGGGAAGGCATTGCTCGACAGGCTGGCCAAAGACCTGGAAGGAGAGGTAGTAATAGAAAGGTCCGCGATTATGGATGGCAGGCGTATGATTATGATTCTCTCCACGGGGAAAATCAAAAAGCCGGCACAGGAACAAGCAGTTACAGAAAAAGACAAGGAGCCAATGGATGCCCAAACTTAAGACTCATAAACCAGCTAAAGCTCGGTTCCATGTAACCGGGTCAGGAAAGATAATGCGCATGAAAGGTGGTAAGAGCCACCTGCGCAGGAATAAATCGAAACGAGCCAAGATGGCCTACGATGAGAAGCTCCCTCTGCATCCGTCTTTTAAGGCGAAGATCAAGAGGCTTCTTCCCTACTCTTAAGGAGGATTTAGTTGACACGAGCATTAGGTAATGTTGCCGCACACAGCCGGCACAAAAAAATATTAAATATTACAAAAGGGCAGCGCGCAGCCAGACACATACACTATAAAGCAGCGAACGAAGCCATGATGCATTCCCTGCACTATGCTTTCGTCCACCGCCGCCAGCGCAAGGGAGATTTCAGAAGCCTCTGGATCACTCGAATCAACGCTGCAGTCCGGAGCGAAGGCCTTTCATACAGCACTTTCATCGACGGCCTTAACAAAGCCGGAGTGGAAATCAACCGCAAGGTCCTGGCAGATATGGCCGTGCGTGATCCCAACGCCTTCTCGAAGGTCGTGGCCATCGTTAAGAAGAGCTGATCAAGAATCGGAGTATAAAGAAGCACCCTACGAGCGATGGTGCTTCTT
>CAZWOG010000020.1:0-6538 GCA_964635685.1 uncultured Dehalococcoidales bacterium
CATACCACGTGGTGGTATGCACGGATATTTCCATTCTATCTTCCGCGCTGCTACCGCCCACGGAACAACCTTCAAGTCAGCCTGCCCGGTCGATGAAATCATCATCCAGAATGGGCGTGCCGTTGGCGTTCGCCTGCACGATGATGCCGCAACCCGCGAGAAGACCATCTGGGCGGATAAGGCTGTTATCTCCGCGTGTGACATCAAGCAGACCTTTAACAAACTCATCGGGCCAAGGCACCTGGATAAAGGCATCCTGCAAAAAGTCAACGACATCAGCATCAAAGGCGGCACCCTCTGGGTCTCACAGTTCCTGCTGAAGAAACCGCTGGCTTGGAAACCGAAGTGGGCGAAAATGGAAGGCGAGGAGGTCCCTTACGGCTGCGCATACCCGGCAGATTCCCGCGAAATATATTACGAAAACGTTAGCGATGTCGACGCCTTCAAAGGTAACCCCAGCGTCCCTGCAGAACGCTACCTCTGGTTCCTCACTCCCAGCCAATACTTTGACCCAACCGACCAGCAATGTACCGGGAACTATGCTAAGGGTTGCCTGACAGCAGCGTTCGAGGCGGGAGCTACGCCACCGGAGCACAACGTTGAGGCTCCGGATGCCGCAGATAAGATCAAGAAACAGGTAGAAGCCTACATGCGCAAGGCCTTCAGCGGTCCGCTGGATGGTCTGGAGGACGATAATGTAATCGCCCATTTTTCAACAGCACCGTTTGAGATGATACACCGCAACCGCAGCCTCATCGGAGGCACATGGTGCGGCAGACGTCACTGCGACGACCAACTATTTACAAACAGCCCGATCGTCGGCTCAGGAATGTCCAGGTATCGCACCCCAATCGAAGGTCTATATCTCTGTCACCAGACTTCCGGACACCCCGGAGGCCTGTGCCTCATGGCTATCCCCTATAACCTTATGCATATCTTAATCGAGGACGGCATCGCTGAACCCGGTAAATGGTGGTATCCATCACCGTACTACATTCCTGAGAAAGGCAAGATATCAGCCGTGCCAGGCCAGGGCAGGATACCCAAGTAACCATAAACAAACCATTAAGTAGAGAATTGGCCGCTTGCTGACCTTACGTTTCATCGAAAGCTTTCTTAACAGGTATCATTACCACAGACCACACATGAGTTGCAATATGACTCCTCCATTAATCAAAAGAAAGAATACTGACTGTCGGATATTTACGGAGAATTGAGCGCGAGTTTGACAAGCTTGAGACAGGCGATATAGTATAGGTGCAAAATCTGTTGGCAGGTCGTGCTACGCAATGTCTGAATATAGAGACAAACTTTTCTCACCAGCAAAGCTCAATGGTTTGGAGCTGCGCAACCGCATAATTCGATCAGCCTGTTTTGAGGGAATGTGCCCGGACGGCTATCCCACTGAACGGTTAATCGATCTACACCGCGAACTCGCAAAGGGCGGAGTGGGCATGACCACTATGGCCTATTGCGCCGTCGAGCCCGATGGGCGCATGAGAGAAACGATGATGTACATGCATGAAGGGATTCGTCCGCAAATGGAGCGGCTGACCCGCGCAGTGCATGAGGCTGGTGCCAAGATCTCAGGGCAGATAGGCCACTGCGGCAACTTCTCTCAGAACAAGAAGCTCCAGGGCAAGCGTCCGCTCGGTCCCTCCCCCATGATCAACTTGAGTGGCATCCCCTATGGCGTACCCTTCGCCGGTGCCATGACCCACACTGATATCGATCGTGTGGTTCAGTGCTTTCACGACGCGGCTCTCTTCATGAAATCGGCAGGCTTCGATGCCCTAGAGATACACTTCGGCCACGGCTACGCGTTGAGCCAGTTCATCAGCCCCAAGACCAATAAACGAAAAGACGAATATGGCGGATCGCTCATCAACCGCATGCGTTATCCATTGCGGGCCCTCGAAGCGGTGCGCAAGGCGGTGGGGGACAACTTCCCCATCCTCGGCAAGATGGGACTCACCGACGGGGTCAAGGGTGGTCTAACCACGGATGAGGCTGTCGAGGTAGCCGGACTTCTGGACGATGCTGGCATCGATGCCCTGGTCCCCACCGGCGGTACCAGCAGCATGAACCCGATGCTCCTGTTTCATGGGGACAGCCTGCTCCCGGGACTGATCGCCGTGGAAAAGAATTGGATTACGCGCCTCGGCATGCATATGCTCGGGCCCCGGATGTTTAAGAAATACCCTTACGAAGAGCTGTACTTCCTTGAAGGGGCCAAGAGGGTGCGCGACCGAATTAAGCATGCCAAGCTATGCTACATTGGCGGAGTATGTACGATGGAGAGCTTAGAAACTGTGATGCGGGAATTCGACTTCGTCCAGATGGGACGGGCGCTCCTTAAGGACCCTGCCTTTGTGAATCATGCCATGGCTGATCCTAATTACGTCAACGGCTGCGATCACTGCAATAGATGCGCGACATTGATCTTCCATCCGGACGGGATCCGTTGCGTGGCCAACGATAAATGATGATGCCCGAGCCTGGAATAGATGCATTTAATTCTTGACCTTGCTAATCTGCTCAGCTAGAGAGTAATCAAAAGTGTGACCTTACCCCGATGTTAGCAACACCGGCAATTAGAGCATGATACTTTCAACTCGTTCGAACTCCTGTCACTTTGGGGCATGTATATATTAAATTAACTAACAGATCCTCTTATTGACAAACTAGAAAACATGGGAGTATCATCCGCATGCTATTTTCTCAGATTCTGACCCATTGAATAACCCAACACTTAGCTCCAAAAAAGGCAAACCACAAGCGATCGTGGGGCGCGATGCTAAGTGTATCAGATGGATAGGGTTTAGCAAGACGATTACTTGTTATGTAATAATATTTATTAGCATTGGCGATAATCGTGTAAGGGGGGTCTCAAATGAGTAGAGAGCGCGGAAGTTTTAGATTAATAGTCTTAGTGCTGGTAATGTTGCTAGCCGCAACAATGGCTTTGGTCATGCCTAGCACTCTGTTCACATGCCAGGGAGTCCCTAGAGTGGAGGCTGCTACCATTCAGGAGCATGTTGGCGATACTTGGACGTACTACGTGACCTACCCTGGTCAACCTGATACCAAGTGGACTGATACAGTGGAGGCTGCCGAGGAAATAGATGTGGGCGGGATGCTGGCTCCATGCTATAGATCCATATGCGACATTACCCCTGACAAGCCGGAGCGCGACGCAGTCGGCCAGCATATACGGATACTGGATGGCGGGCAAACGTGGGTGGACCAAACCCAAAGGGTCTTCATACAGCGGCGCAATCTGGCTCAGGCAAAGATTCTTGGGCTCTGGGTCAATGGGTTTGCCACATTGACATACGACAACTTTTCCATAGTGAATGGCAACATCGGCACGCCACTCTCGGTTGGGAACGCATGGACCAATGAGGAGCACTGTGTGACTGACGTCGGGATAGGGAGTTTCGATAATAGCTGGAGTTCGCTGGTAGAGGTAGAGGAACAGATAACAGTGCGCCAGGGGACAGCTTATGAGGCAACTTATGATTGTCATAAGGTAGTGATCACCGTGACAGGTGCCAACACAGGGACGATTACCCAGTGGTGGTCTGTTGATGACGATTTCCTTTGCCCTGTGAAGGTGGTAGACGAGGCTAACTTCGTCGAAACGCAGACCATGGAGCTTCAGATGTATTGCACTGCCACTGACATGGATGGTGATGGTGTAGCCAATGGCATCGACAACTGTCCCTATACTTATAATCCAGACCAAGCGGACTCGGATGGCGATGGCATAGGGGATGCTTGTGAGAGTGAGTCGTTCGCTGTGATAATTCGCCCTGCAGGAGATGTTCAAAAAGACATCCCTCTGGTTCATCCAATATTTCATTCCACGCACTGGGATTTGGTAGATGATGAGACCCCTGACGGGACAAGTAGCGAGGTCTATTGCTGCGACATAACCGGGGCCTGGCATTCTGATGTGTACAGTCACGGCTTTGATGAGGCTGACTACCCCAATGGCGTTGTAAAGAAGGTAACGGAATATATTTGCGTTCAAACCTCTTCAGGAACTTACGAGCGGGCCAAGTTCTTATTTGATGACGGCGAACTGCACGAGAGCTCACCTGTAGCAATCAACGAAGGTTTCAAGACATTTTCTTACGATTTTACAGATCTTAAAGAGAATTGGTCTTGGGACGATATAAGGGATTGCAAATTTGGCGTATCTCTAAGAGGGGGATTGCTGCAATGCTCGGGATGCACTCAGGTGTATTTGGAGGTTGAGTATACACCTCTTGCCTGGAGCGCAATGACCAGCGACACTACGGTACAACTGAACAGTGTCTGGGGTTCATCTTCCTCAAACGTCTTCGCTGTCGGTGCTCTAGGCACTATCCGCAAATACGATGGGACTTCCTGGAGCGGCTCGAGCAGCGGAACCATATGGCAACTGAACGGTGTCTGGGGTTCATCTGCTTCTAACGTCTTCGCTGTAGGCAACGGCGGCACCATCCGCAAATACAATGGGACTTCCTGGAGCGGTATGACCAGCGGTACTACTAAGAACCTTTACGGCGTCTGGGGTACTGGGGCCAACGACGTCTTTGCTGTAGGCGACAGCGGCACCGTGTTACATTACAATGGCATCGCCTGGAGCACTATGAACAGCAGCGTCACTACAGCACTTTATGGCATATGGGGCAGCTCTTTTGATAACGTCTTCGCTGTAGGCGCCAGCGGCAAGATTATACAGTACAAATAAAAACTGATTGACAAACAAATACGTATAGATAAGAGGGAAGGGCTGATCGCTCTTCCCTCTTATCTTCGATAGAAATAAACACTACAGTAGTAACACCATCATCAAAGCTGATGCTTAGGAATTTAACTGCGAAATTGGGATGATTAGGCAGTAACTCCCCTTTTGACAAAGCTGGGCCGGGGGGCTAAAATAGCTATGATTTTCGCGGGAGTAACTCAGTGGTAGAGTTCCTGCCTTCCAAGCAGGGTGTCGCGGGTTCGAGTCCCGTCTCCCGCTCCAATACAACTCAACTTTAAGATAAGTCCGCATCGTTTGCCTCCTTATTGTGTTTTCCTTCTATTATGCTGTTTAGTTTCCTTGCCTTTGATACTTGCATGTTTGGGCGAATCGGAGGACAATATTCAAATTATTCTGAATATCTCGCATGTTAAATACTGATTATTTTTCGGAGGAAACACGTGTCAATGATCTGGAGATGCCCTTACTGCAAATTTGAATGTTCTGAGCAACAAGACCTCAAGGAGCATTTTATTGCCAGTCATTACTATGAGATGAAGACGATAGCTATGCGCAGTGATAAACCGAAAACGATCAGCTGGGCGGCGGCCTGGAAATCTACTTTCTGCAGTTACAAGAAGAACGATTAATCTATATCCTCCCATACTATAATTGACAATCGTGTCTCCTCATTGTAATCTTTCTGAATGCAACTAAGATTTCATATAATTCATTCGTAGTTTATTAAAGTAGAAATACTGATTTTATAGATAAACGCAGGCGATCAAAGGAGATTATAACATGAGCAGCGAGAATATCGAGAAAGAATATAAACAGGCACTGAAGGAATGTTCCGAGGCCGTCAATAAGCTTGCGGAGCAGCGTAGTAGGCTGGTACCGTCCGGCAAGGATATCGTGGGCAAAGCCACGCCGTCGCAAGGGAAGAAGCCCGATGGAGATGCTTTTAAAGATATAAATGAGGCCATAGACAGTGTGGAAAAGGCCTTCGGCAGGCTGGCGGCCATCGATCCGTTCCAAACATCGAAAAACCTGTTCGAGACATCTCGGGTGAATATTGACAAGACCGAGTCGTCGCTCAAGTCGCTCAAGTCACGGTTCGAGTTCTTCTTAAGGCATCTGGATGTGGACTGGAACATCGAACGAGGCGGCAGCACTTTCACCAGTTTCAACAACGGTATCACCATTATCAATAAGGCTTTATCGAAGGTGCTCCAGTTCCGCTCGGAGATGGGAGATAATATCGATCCGAGATTGGATCAGATATTCGGGGAAACATCAACACGCCTTAAAGAGTTGTCCTGTTTTAAGATAGACCTGTATGACGGCGGCAAGACCTGGAACATATTCTGGGAAGAGGGCGATAAGATCATCGAATTATTGAGACAGGTGTCGCGCGAGCTGAGCAGGGATAAGAAAAAATAACGGGATTACAATGTCTGGTGACGTCGGCTGGTTGTATCACTTGAGAACATGCAGAAGCGCGGTAACTACAAGCGGATCCCATTGCTTTCCCGCTTGGCCCCTCAATGTTTTCACAGCTTCCGCAGTGCTCATCGCATGGCGATAAGGCCTATCCGATATCATTGCGATATAGGCATCAGCTACCGCCAGGATCCGGGCTTCAACATTGTATGTCAATATCATGTGGGTATGGTAGTGGGTCAGTTCTATTATCCAACCCCCTGTAATCCCCCATACTTGGTCCTTCCCATTTCGGGAAGGATTCCGCGGAAGGACCAAGTATGGGGGATTACAGGGGGTTGGATAATAGAACTGACC
>CAZWOG010000020.1:6548-8689 GCA_964635685.1 uncultured Dehalococcoidales bacterium
ACTTGGGGGGGAATGTGGGAGTAATCAGGGGACACCCCTAATCCTTCCGCGGAAGGACCGGCAGGAAGTATCCTGTACCTCTTTTAAAAAATCGTCTACGTAGAGGCGGTTCATGAATCGTCCCTAGTTCTGATAATAATCTACGCTGAGGGTCGATGGTTTATCAATACTTTGTAACGATTATGTCGACTGGATATGTATGGCATCACGGCTTGAAAAGGCGCGGTACAGCTTGTTTGATAATCTCGGAAAAGGCTCTGCTATGCCAGTCGAACGATATATCGTTCGACTCGTTGATTATTTCGTGGAGGCCCTTTCTTAAGGAGAGATCGAATAGCTGATCTATTATCCGGTTATTGAATTTTTCATAGATGCGGCGCGCGTAGTAACCGTTGCGCAGCTCACGCCCGATCTCTTTCTGCCAGGCTTTCTGATAGCTGGACAGTGATCGTTCCGAAAAATCATTTTTTGTAAAAGCAGCGTTCAATGTATCGGCAGCCAGTTGAGCGCAAATCATGCCGTAGTACACGCCGCCTCCGGTAGTCGGCTTTACCTGGCCTGCTGCATCCCCTGACAAGATTACGCGTTTACAGTATGTTTTGCCAAGCGGTTTTAGAGGAATGCCGCCGTGCATAATGTCCCCTTCCGGTGATGCTATTCGTCCTTTATTGTAGAGTGTTTTGATAAATGTTTGCAGATGCTTTTGCGGTGTCTTGCGGGAGAATAAGCCTACCAATGCCCGTTGCGGAGCCGTCGGCACCAGCCATGCGAAAAAGCCGTGCGCTAAAACCTGGTCAAAATAAATCTCTATCTCATCCAGAGTGTTCCCCTCTTTGATGGTTACTTCGGCTTGGGCTCCTGTGATAAAGTCCCTGAACTTCTCCATGCCGAGTTTTTGCGCCAGTTTAGAATAGAATCCGCTGGCGATTACAGCTGTGCGGCTGTCAAATGTTTCACCTGTGCCAGTGGAGGTTCTTACTCGATCTGCCATGATTTCGATGCTGTCAGCCTTACATGAGGTGAAGTATTTTGCTCCCTGTGCTACCGCAACATCGGCCAATTGGCGGTCAAAGGCGCTGCGGTCGACGATATATGCCTGAGGCCTTTCGCTTTGCAGACGTATTATTTTACCGGACGGGCTGAAGAATTTGGCTGAGTTTGCCTCACGGATTACCGAACCGGTAGATAGCTGAAACCGCTCGAAGCACTCGACGCCTATAATACCCGTGCATTGCATTGGCTCACCAATACGTTCGTGCTCCTCGAGAGCGGCGACTTTATAGCCATAACTGGCCAGCTGGTATGCAGCGTAGCTTCCAACAGGGCCGGCCCCGATCACTATAGTATCGAATAATTCTTTGTCCATGTTGCTGTGTGGCTCATTATAGCATAGTGATTGTTATGTTGAATTGAGTACAGTTGTGTGCTAGAATCTCACCGTAAATCGAATGGATTTACGGTGAGGTATGGCAATTGGAAATAATCTGGACGCCCTGGAGATTGAGGTATATTTTGCAAGCTAAATCGTGTGAGAAAAACGAAGAATGCCTGCTCTGTGAAAGAGTCCGCTGCACAGGGGATGACAGGAATAACTACGTCCTTTACCGCGGGCGTTCTTGCTATATCATGCTTAATCTCTATCCATATACGAATGGACATATCATGATTATTCCTTATTGCCACGAGGACGATTTAACAAAGCTGGATGATGAATCGCTGTATGAGATGAGTTCGTTGACAAGGGCCAGCGTAGCTGCGCTGGAACGCCTCATGCAGCCGACCGGGTTCAATATCGGGATGAACATAGGCCGTGTGGCAGGCGCTGGAATCAGTGATCACGTTCATATGCATGTAGTTCCGCGATGGTCCGGTGACACCAATTTCATGACGGTGCTGGGCGGGACCAGGATGATACCGGAAGATCTGAACGCTACGTACAATAAATTATTGCCGTTATTGATAGAAGAAGTATCGAAATAGGTTCGGCAGTAATTTAATCCTCGATTGTATCAAGCTGTATCAAATATGGTGTAGCTGGGGTTGTTGTGCTAAAATGTTCTCTGCGTGGTGGGCGTAGCCGAGAGGCTTAAGGCGCCAGGTTGTGGCCCTGGAGATCGAGGGTTCGAATCCCTCCGCTCACC
>CAZWOG010000021.1:0-7096 GCA_964635685.1 uncultured Dehalococcoidales bacterium
GTTACTGAGATATGCATCCGAGAGGTCTGTGCCTGTGCTGCCTATTGCCCGGATGCGGAAGGGGATCATGCCGGCGGCTGTGATTATCTCAGCCGGCCCGTAGGAACAAAAATAGCCAATTACCTTCGTTCCTTTGTCCTTCTCCTTCTTGAGCGCTGGATTCATGAGGGTCTTACTTGCTTCTTGAAACTCTTGTAATACCCGAGACTTGGTTTTTGTCTCCAATTTGTTCGCTCCTTTCTAGTTGGTGACCAACTCTTTTTAAATATTTTTATCCTATGTAGGGAAAGGTTATCTATTATTTGCCTGTCTAGTAAAGCTGACTATTGTAAAAAATAGAGTATTAACTAACATAATGCACATATTGGTAATTGTATCGGTATATAGCACCTATAGGTATGTGATATGAGTTTCGAAAACACTCTATCTGAATGAATATAAGTATTCATGTTTATGTATTGTTATACTTCTTTATAGTCTGAGGATAAATTGAAACATCCCTGATAACAATAGACGAAAGAGGGGACAAGACCTAGCCTAAAGGCTAGTTTCAGGGATTGCGAGGACTGTTATTTCTCGACAAGGTGTTGCCGTATCGCCAGCGCCACGGCCTCGGTGCGGGTAGCGACACCCAGTTTGCGAAGGATATTGCTGACATGGAATCTCACGGTCGACGGGCTTAACACCAATTTCTCAGCTATCTTGGGGTTGCTCAGGCCTTCTGCCATAAAGATCAGCACCTGCCCTTCGCTTGCTGTAAGCTTGTAATCTTTGGGCTTGATGGCAGTGCTACCCTTACTAAATGCCTTTTCAAGCTCCTGTGCGCGTTCGGTGATGTCACGCAAATTTACCACAATGCCGTTAACCTCCGGGATGTGAACCATGCTGTGCGCCGTGGCTTCGATCATGCGGCTCTTACCATCTTTTACCAGGGTACGACCGATCAGGCGTATGATCTCGCCGGGGCTCTGCGCCAGCTGTTGAAGCATGTTTGCCACCTTGGACAGGTCATCGGGGTGCACGATTCCCAGGGGATCCCTGCCGACCAGGGACCCTCCCTCAAAGCCGAACAGACGTGCCGCAGAAGGGCTTTCGTACAGTAGCTCCATCTCTTTGTTCAATACCAGTATGGCATCCTGGGAGTTAACAATAAGCGCGTGGAAGAACTCCATCCGCTCCTTTGCCCCCTGCTCCTTGCGGGCGCGCATAAGCTCCGATTCCAGCTCTGCAACCCGCTGATATAATCTCATTAGTCCTGATACGGGTTGCTCCTTCCCATCGCGAAGGGCGCGTATAAGCTTTATCACTTCAGGATTTATATGCTCCAGAAATTGAGACGGAACCTTCTTGGCAAGGCCAAACATCTCATCTGCATCCGCGTCCAGGGCATTAGCCAGATCCGTAATCGTTTTCCCCCGCGGCGGCTGCATGGCTCCGTTTTCGATCTTACTCAGATATGTGAAGCTCAGGCCAACCCTGTCCGCTAGCTCACGTTGGGTGAGTCCCTTAGCTTTTCTCAGTTCTCTCAGTCTTTGTCCGAATGTCAAAGTAGCGCTCCGACTTGAGACCAAGTTAATCAGTTTAAGAGTAAATGATGTTGAGTTGATTGTCAAGTTCAATTATTTATTTGATATGACGTGAATCAGAGGATGGAAACCGAGGGTGGGACGGAGAAGTGTAGGAATTTCTTTTTTACCCGTCTGAATATGCTGCCGATTTAAAAAGGCTATTTGTATTGTGAAGTGCTAAAATGCTTTCTTACAATTAGGACATATGAAGTGTGTGGAGAACCAGTGGCCTTCGGTTCGCTTATTATCAGGAATGAGTTCTTGAACAACGCTTTCAGAGCATACTGGACATGAGAACAGTACGGAAAAGCCAATTTCCTGCTCCAAACGGGCCGCATCAAGCTTTCTCTCTTTGACTGACAGTTTGTATGTTTTAATGTTTCTGCTTGGTTCGCTGGTTTGCCGCTGGTCCCTGGTTAGGATTTCGTTTATTTTCACTAATATCTCACGGGGGGAATAGAATCCTTTTACCAGATAATCGGTTGCGCCCAGATTCAGGCCCTTTTTAACATTTTCCTGTTCTCCGATAACGGTGAGGATGATTACAGGGACATCTTTGGTGGCCGCATCGGTTCGGATGTTCTTGAGCACCTCAAAGCCATGCAGTCTGGGTAACGCCAGGTCGAGTAACACTACATCAGGTATCTCGGTTCTGGTCAACAGCCAGCCGCTTTCTCCATCTTCGGCTGTTAGCACATTATAGCCGTCGCTTTCAAGAAGATCTCTAAAAATGTTTCTAAAGGCAGCTTCATCCTCAACTATTATTATTTTCCCTTTTGTCCCCTTGATAGCAGCCATTAGTTTCCTCCTAGATTAATTTCATTATTCTTTGTATAAAGGAACGTTCAGTATAAAAGAGCTCCCATTGCCTACGGTTGATGTAGCAGTTATATCACCATTTTGTGCTTGCATGAACCCTTTGGCTATATATAACCCGAGCCTTGCACCGCCACCCGCTACCGGCCCGCCGCTGAGGATTTTCTCCCGTTTGAACAGTTCTTCCAACGTCTCGCCCGACATGCCCCTTCCTGTGTCCTTTATCTCAATGATACCATATTCATTATCATGACTAGTTTTGACTTTAATAGAGCCTTGATCTGTAAATTTAATGCAGTTATTAACAATATTGCTTAATGCTTCAATCAGCTTGTCTCTATCCGCAAGAACGATTATCTCCTTGCCACTCGTGCCCTCGACTTTCAGTGCCAGGCCTTTCTCCTCAATTCTACCATAATAATCTTTAATTACCGTATTGACTACATCGCTTAATCTCGTCGGTCCCAGGTCTATCGACAGCATTCCGCGTTCAATCATCGATGTATTTAGGAGATCGGAAATCAGTCTGTAGTTCCTCAAGCATAGCGCCCGCATATCGGAGAGGTACCGCTTCTGTTTTTCATTAAGTTCACCGGTCAGGCCATCGAGCATATTCTCTATGTAACCCCTTATCCCTGCAACGGGTGTCTTCAGCTGGTGGGATACAAGGGCGACAAAATCGCTTTTGGCCTGGTCCATTTTTTTGCGAACAGTTATATCTCGTATAACGCATATAAAACCGGACGAATTCCCGGCGCTGTCGCGCAATATGGTGGCGCTGATCTCTCCCTCGAACTCGTTTCCGTACTTATCTGCCAGTGTAAATTCCTTTGTATATCCCGCACCTTGTTCCAGAGCTTTAAGCAATGAGAGTTTTGCCTCTTCGCGGTTTTTCTCTACGATGAATGCTAAGCCGTCTTGGCCAATGATTTCCTCCTTATTGTCGTAACCGAACATTTGCATGCCGGCCCGATTCTCCTCAACGATTTTTCCACTGAGGTCGGTAACAACAATTCCGTCTCCGATAGATTCGAACATAAATCGCAGTTTTTCTTCTGATGCCCTGACCAGGTTCTCCATGCGTTTACGCTCTGTTATATCGTGTATTATTGTTACAAAGCCGGCGAGGTTCCCGTCTGCGTTGTGCAGTGTGCTTACCCCGATCTCAGCGTCGAACAACTCTCCCAGCTTGCTACGCAATTTAAAGTCGCCCCAGTCGATGAAGCTCCCTTTCCCTTTAGTCCCATCACTCAAGGGTTTCAAGGCTTTCTCGATATCTTCGGCAGTGATAAAATCAATCGCATTTCGCCCTATCATGTCTTCCTTCGTCGTATATCCGGCCATGCGCCTTGCCGCTTCGTTGACCTGCAGCATGTTAATTTTTAAGTCGGTAACAACGATCCCGTCTTTAATGGAATCGAAAACTATTCTTAATTTTTCTTCTGATTCCCGCAGCGCTTGCTCCACGCGTTTGAGATCTGTGACATCCAAAGCGATTGCTAAAGCAGCCCGCTTCGCTTTAAATTTAATGGAAACCAATTTCTCCATTACCCAGACGGTACTCCCATCCCTTTTGATGAGCCTGAATTCATGGGGTGACTTGATATTGCCCTTAAGGCTGGCGATAGCTTCTTGAACGACCCGTTCCCTGTCGTCCGGATGTATATAATCAGCGGTAGGTTTGCCTACCAGCTCCTGGCTTGTATAGTCCAGCATTTCTTCAAAAATAGGGTTCATATATTGAAACTTGCCGTCTTGTACAATACTCACCCCCGTGACTGCGTTTTCCAGGGTTATCCGTGACATTTCACGGGACTCGCGCAGCCTTTGTGTATTAAGCAAAGCCTCGTCATAGAGACGGACTTTATCTATTGCGATTGCAGCCTGATTGGCTAGAATCCACAAAGGCTGGTCCTCAGTTTCGAGAATCTCATCACGATTGGTAAAAGCCAATATATTGCCTACAAGGCGGTCTCTGGCTGCAAGGGGCATAGAGATCATACTTTTAGCGCCGAGCAGTTCCTGTACAGCATTATATTCAGAGGAAGACGAGGAATCATCTTCAACATCTTGGCCTTCTTTTATGCTTGTTGATTTAACATCCAATGGCTCTGCTTTTTCCTGTGTGCCGGCAGCTGTCAGTGTTTGTTTCACGGATGTTTCCACATCTTTTGCCAGTTCTAGACCTGATTTACTGAAGAAGGCCGTTTCTGACGGTATGTTTTTGTCTTCATCGGATGCTATTACAAAGGAATGGTCGTATCCCAGAATGTTGACGGCAGCTTCGGCGACTTTTGTCAGTATGTCTCTTAAAGCCATTGTGCCGTGAATGGTCGTACATGCTCTTTGCAGTGCAAGGAATTGATTAAGTCTTTTTTCTAAGGCCTCCTGGCTGCCCTTTGAGATTTCTTCCTCTCCGTTGCGTTTAACAATCTCTACTTTATGATTAGAGACGTTCTTGGCTACATCAGCCAGCTTTTTAAGTCGTTTCTTTCTTGTTTTGTCTTTGTTCATTCACTGAACCTCGAAAGGCGTGGGGCCACGTTTCAGGCTGTTAATGCTTTTTATGTATTGTGGTACACTTTTACTACTTACTTCGGCATAAGTCAAGCCATAAAGGAACACCGGATTACGATGCAAAAAGTATATTAGATAGGTTACCCTTTATTAATTTTCAGTAATTATATATTATTTATAGTCGGTTTGTAAACTAAACATTTAAAACTGTTTTTGGCAATTGGGGCAAACAAAGCGGGCTGAGAAAAAGTGTTTGTCCTCTTTTACTGTATCTAGGGTAAGTTCCAGATATATCTCCAATCTGCAGCGGGGACAGCAATAGTATATGCCTGTTCCGATCTCCTGCTCTAACGTCATTCCGTCGAGGAGCCTTTCTTTAACCTCGATCTTGAATATGGTTTTTTTCTCTTGCACTCCTGACAGCACAGTATTGATTCTTCTCAGGGTTTCAACAGGCGTACAAAGGCCTTTTACCAGGTAGTCTGTGGCGCCGAGGTCGATTCCTTTTTTTATATCTTTATCTGATCCCTGCACGGTCAATATGATAACAGGCATGCCGTTTGTGGATTTGTTCGCCCTGATACCCTTTAGCACTTCGAATCCGTGAAGCTTGGGTAAATTCAAATCCAGCAGTACCAGGTCCGGTTTTTCCGATAGAGCCATCTGCAGTCCAGCCTCGCCGTCTGCGGCTGTTAAAACTTGGAAGCCGCCGCTGTCGAGCATATCCTGGTATATGGTTCTGAAGGCCGCCTCGTCTTCGACAAGGAGTATCGTCTTTTTATCCGGAGCGTCCATCTTATTTTTGGGCCTCCTGTTATTCGAAAGTTGCGTACTGCTTATTTCTGATGTTGAGTCGCAAGAATTTTTCTGTGGAAGCTGGCGCAACTATATACGTAAACGATGGTAAAAATCAAGTAGTTTAGAGCCCAGAACTGTACTATCCAACCCCCTTAGTCCCCCGGTCCTTCTGCGGAAGGACACCTCTTTCCCGAGTTCATCGGTAGAGTCGGTTAAATGCAGCGCAACCTACCATTATGGAGATATACCAGAATCCCCCGCGATGTTTATGAAGCTAGAACATGGATATATTGCGTTTGTGCTTCCTCAGGAAGAAACCTGCAACAAGACCGACGATCAAGCCTCCGAGGTGGGCTTGCCAGCCTATGCTGTTATCGGTGAAGAATGCTAACAACGTTAGAAGTATGAATCCGCCGATAATCGCTACCCAGAGCGGCATAGGGATAGGGATGGGGAAAATGATCACCTTGAGTTTTGGGGCCAGCACGGTGAATGCACCAGCAACAGCGAATATGGCGCCAGAGGCACCGATAGCCACATCATTCGGATTTCCAAACGGTGTATATAAGCTGAACAGTATGAAGAAGAAGCTGCCGATAATCCCGCCGATGAAGTAGATAATGAGAAATCTTTTATCTCTGATCATGTTGCATAAGTAGCTGCCGAGGAAATAAAGCGTGAACATATTCGCCACAATGTGCCAGACGCCTGCGTGCATGAACATGCTTGTCAGGACCGTCCAGGGCTCCTTGGTCCATGTAGATGGCTGCAGTCCTAATGTGCCGATGAGTGTATCGTTGAACAACGAGGCTATGAATAATATGAGGTTCAGACCGATGAGGATCAGTACTGATTTTGCTTCGGGCCATTGGTATCTTCTGTTATAAGTCATTCAATTGCTCAGCAGTACAAACAGCTTTTATGATGATAACCGTATTCAGGTATCTATTTCAAGTACAGGGAGGAGTGGACTTTGCATGAATAGTGTGGGAATTAGAGTCCAAACCCCCTGTTAGTCCCCCATACTTTGGGGGACTTTGAAAAGGTATAGGGGACACCCCTATAACCCCGGCAGGAGGAATCCTGCACCTCTTCTTGTCGAGGTATTGGGTAATCTATTATCCAACCCCCTGTTAGTCCCCCATACTTTGGGGGACTTTGAAAATTGGGGGACACCCCCAAACCCCCGCCAGAGGGATCGCCCTCTGGACTTCCCGATTCTAATTAACAATCGTTTTAGAAGAAGCTGGAGGATGCTCTCCATTTTCTTAAAGTAGCGGACCCCGGCAGGAGCATTCTCTTACACTTCTTTCTTATTAGACTGCGCATTGTTCGACCTCGTGCTTCCCTGTTATACTGATGTCATGCCTGAGGCACTTCCTGAAGCTACACTGGCG
>CAZWOG010000021.1:7196-8630 GCA_964635685.1 uncultured Dehalococcoidales bacterium
GCTTCCCTGTTATACTGATGTCATGCCTGAGGCACTTCCTGAAGCTACACTGGCGGTGATATTCACTACATCGTTTGTTGTGGCGCTGTCCGGCGCGCTGATGCCGGGCCCGGTGCTGGCGCTGACCATCAGCGGCGTGGCCCAGCGCGGCTTCCGAGCTGCGCCGCTGATAATCGCGGGCCACGCCTTGCTGGAGCTGGCGCTGGTGATTGCCCTGGTCTTTGGCCTGAGCCGGTTCATAGACAGCGACTTCATCGCCAGCATCATCGGCATTGTGGGCGGATCGGTGCTCATAGGCATCGGCGTGGTCACTGTGATCAAAGGCAGGCACAGCGCAAACCCGCTGTCCTGTCCTGCCGGTTATGCGACCCGGGATCATATGCTGGTGGTCTCTGGCGTCGTAACAAGCATTTCCAATCCTTACTGGTTCTTGTGGTGGGCCACCATCGGCATAACGTATCTGCTGTGGTCGTTAAAGCTGGGCGCCGCAGGCGTGGCCACGTTCTTCACCGGCCACGTGCTGGGCGATTTCGGCTGGTACGCGCTGGTGGCGCTGGTGATTACTACAGGCAGGAGGTTCATCAGCGATGCGGTGTACCGCTGGATGCTGATCGTATGCGGCATGGCGCTTGTTGGCCTGGGCATCTATTTTATAATATCAGGGGCTATATTCCTTGCGTCGCCGGCGTCGGAGGCGGCTGGAGTATAATCGTAAGAGGAGGACGGGAATGGCTGAGTTAAAGGATTACAGCGGGGCTTTCGATGCTAATTTCAGCTATGAGAAAATGTCGAAAAGCGTGCTGCTGAAGATGCTCAAGGCCAGTTCCGATTACATCCGCATGATCGATGGTTTCTGGTACCTGGCCGTGATGAAGGAATGCGGAAACGACCTCGCATTCAAGCTGGACAGCGATATCTGGGAGAAGCTCGGGGCGTACACCATGGAGTTGACGCGCAAGATGCTGAACATTAAAGGTGACGGCGTTGATGCTGTAGCCAAATCGCTGCAGGCCAGCCCGTGGTCGCTGATGTACGATATCAAAGCGGAACTGAAAGGCGATAATATCGCCATTATCAGCTTCCTCAACTGCCCCACGCTTAAGTCTCTGATGAAGGAGGGGCAGGGCCGCGAGAAGCTCATCTGCCACCAGCTGGAATACAGGCTCATGGAGGTTAAAGCCCACGTTTTCAACCCGAAGATAAAGGTGACGCCGCTGAAGCTACCCCCTCAGGAGCCGGGCAGCGATATCAGCTGCCAGTGGGAGCTGAAGCTGGAGCGGTCGAAATGAAAGAACTTCTTTTCGATTACAGCGGCGCTTTCGATCCCGAGTTTCGCTGGGATAGGCTGTCGAAGGATGGGCTGGTCGGTCTGCTCGCCGCTTATTCGAACTACATACGAAAGCTGGATGGCCACTGGTATCTCTCTGTGATGAA
>CAZWOG010000022.1:0-6602 GCA_964635685.1 uncultured Dehalococcoidales bacterium
GCAGCCCTTTCTTTCCTTGTATCCTCCTTATCGTTGTTTCTGACATTTGAGATTTCACTGCTTAGCTTTGTAATAGCGCTGATCTATTTCGTAATGGGGCTTATTTATCTTGCCGGCGTCAGGACGGAGATCGCTCATCGCATCAAATTCTCCATATGGCAGATTCGCAGCAGCCAGACCGTTTTCCTGGTGATTCTTGTCGCTTTAGCGTGCACCAGCCTTTATTTCGGATACGCTAAAAAGATAGATGCAGAGGGGTATAAACTGAATGATAAGGCAATAAACGGAATAGTCAGCTTTACTCGTGATCATGTTATAGATAAAGTCTTCCCAGAAGAAGATATAAATAAGTCTCAGATATTAGAAGATCTGCGCAACTACCTTGATAATGACCTGCGGGATGATATGGTGTCATATCAAGGCTATGTCCCGATGGGGCTTGCTGCAATCGCTTTCTCTATATTAATGTTGGCGACATTCATCCTTTCCTGGTTTCCGCTTCTGATTCTATCGCTTATCTTTTTCTTGCTGCTGCGTCTTAAACTGGTGAAAAGGAAAGCGCATCCGGTGGAAGTGACTAGGTTAAGCATCCAATAAAGCTCAAGGTAAATGACTAATGGTAAGCATCCAGAGCCGATCGCATGATTATCCTTTTATCGATGAACTTAAAAACTGCCTTGATGCTCCGGATGCGTATGAAGCTATTAAGGATCATCCCTGGAGTTTTTTCCTGGATAGCGGGATCAATCCTTATGGCTTGGGGCGTTACTCTTTCATAGGCAGCGATCCTTTCCTTGTACTCAGCAGCCGTGGTGGGGATATACAACTGGTTTCGCAGGGCGATCGAATTGCTCTTAGAGGTAACCCTTTTGATATTTTGAGGGAGCAACTGAATCGATACAAGATCGACGATTCTCCATGTCCAGTGCCGTTTACCGGAGGGGCTGTAGGTTACCTTGGATATGATCTGTGCCACTTCGTCGAGAGGTTGCCTGTTACTACGAGAGACGATGTGATGCTTCCCGATTGCTGCATCGCTTTCTACGATTCTGTCGTTGCCTACGATCATGTTGATAACAGGGTTTATGCAATTGCCACCGGATTACCTGAAGTCGATAGCGTTCTGAGGGAGAGGAAAGCCAGACAGCGCATTGATGAGTTGACGTATTTAGTGTGCCATGACGGTAATAGCAACAATGTAAAACGTGCAAAAAGAATTTCATCTCAATCAAGATTTGCAGATGTAAATAATTCAGTAGAACTTCGCTCCAATTTTACGCGTGATGAATATATTAAGGCTGTAGAAAACGCTATTGAGTACATCGCGAATGGCGACATTTTCCAAGTGAACCTGTCGCAACGTTTCGAATCGGACTTAACCAGCGATCCGTATGAGTTGTATTTACGACTGCGAGGTATAAATCCGTCACCTTTTGCATGCTACTTAAATTTCGGGGAAGTGACGGTGGCCAGTGCTTCTCCCGAGAGGTTCTTGCGCCTGGACGGCAATGTTGTTGAGACAAGGCCTATGAAAGGCACGCGCCCGAGGGGGCAGTCTCCTGTTGAAGATGATGCACTTGGAGCTGAGCTTCTTAAAAGTGAGAAGGACCGTGCCGAAAATATCATGATAGTTGATCTGGAGCGGAACGATCTGGGCAAAGTATGCGAATACGGCTCAGTGAAGGTCAGTGATTTATGCACGCTTGAAAAATATGCGACGGTGTTTCAGCTTACATCCACTGTTGCAGGCAGGCTCCGGGAGGATAAGGATAGGATTGATTTGCTCAAGGCTGCTTTCCCCGGAGGTTCGATTACAGGTGCGCCCAAGGTACGGGCTATGGAGATAATAGATGAATTAGAACCAACCAGAAGAGGGATTTATACCGGATCGATAGGTTATTTGGGATTCGATGGCTGTATGGACTTGAACATTGTGATACGTACGTTCGTCATTAAAGGTAACAGGGTCTATTTTCAAGTCGGCGGCGGCATCGTTTCAGATTCCGATCCGGAAGCCGAGTATCAGGAGACGCTGGATAAAGCGCGGGCGCTTATGGCAGCATTAGGATTGCAGAATGTGGCTAAAAGTTTAAGGAGTTAATTGTATGTCAGCAAAAAAATATCCCGTCGGATCTCCCGAGGATTTAATCATTAATACCTTGCCCAAGATCGTAAGCGGTTTCAAACAATTTATCGAGGTATCTCAGGGGTTCCTTCGCGATTTTCAGCTCGACCTGCAGTTGATTTCCACAGGGACTGCCGATTCCAGCCAGATGATAGATGATCTGCAGAAGAAAATGAAAGGGTTGCAGAGAGAAATGCTGCACGCTGCTAAAACGGCTGAGCATTTTCAGGAAACAATTAATGAAATGAAGAAGCGATTGGAAGCTTAGATATGGTAGTACTGGTAATCGATAATTATGACTCTTTTGTATACAATCTGGCACAATATATCGGTCAAACCGGCGCTGAGCCTGCTGTATATCGTAACGATGCTATCAGCATTGATGACATCGAGTTGATGGCTCCGTCGCATATCATCATATCGCCGGGGCCAAAATCGCCCCTGGATGCCGGCATATCCAACGATGTGGTAAAGAGTTTTGCAGGAAGGATTCCTATATTAGGTGTATGTCTGGGGCATCAGTGTATCGGATATGTGTATGGGGGGCGTATCGAGCGGACACGGCCGGTTCATGGGAAATCGTCATCTATATATCATGATGGTCGGACAATTTATACTGACGTCAAAAACCCATTTGAGGCGGGCCGTTATCATTCTCTGGCTATCCGGCCTGGGACGCTTTCCGATTCATTAATCGTCTCGGCTGCGACTGCGGATGGTGATATCATGGGTGTTCGCCATAAGCGATTTGTTATAGAGGGCGTTCAATTCCATCCAGAATCGGTGCTGACACCTGCAGGATACGATATGATAGGGCGCTTTCTAAGTATCTCCAGCCCAGTTTGGAATGAGACGTTTTAGATATATGGAGCAATTAGTTTACATAAATGGTGAAATTGTAAGTCGGGATAAGGCTCAGATACCTGTCTTCGACCGTGGTCTGCTGTATGGTTACGGTCTGTTTGAAACAATGCGCTCTTATAATGGCCATGTTTTTTATCTTGACCGTCATATAGCCCGCCTGGTGAATTCAGCGGGTGTTTTGGGCATCAGAGAGGCGTTAGAACCTCAAAAACTGGAGACGGGAGTATTAAGGACATTAAAGGCTAATGGGCTCGATGATGCACGCATTAGGTTGACAGTAACAGCAGGGGAGGGAAGTCGTGGCCTTGCGCTTCCGGTGTCTGGGAAACTTACGATAATCATTACAGTCGAAGAGCTTGTTCTGCCGTCTCCCGAAATGTATGCAAAAGGTTTGCGTACCTCCGTCGTTAGTATTAGAAGAAACAATCGGTCGCCATTGTGCTGTATGAAAACTCTGGGGTATCTGGAAAACCTGCTGGCTCATGCAGAGGCTGTCGACGCTGGAAGCGACGAAGCGATACTGCTGAATGTTGATGGAGAGGTTGCGGAGTGCAGCGCAAGTAATATATTTATTGTAGAAGATGGTGAGATTATTACACCTCCGATTAAAGCCGGTATACTCCCCGGTATTACACGCAGGGTTGTGATCGATTTGGCTTCCAGTCTCGGTATCAAGGTAGCGGAGGAGGCTGTTACTGTCGAGAGGCTGCTAAATGCGGAAGAGGTATTTATTACAAATTCAGTTATCGAGATTATGCCGATCGCTTCGGTAGATGGTAGAACGGTGAGGGCCGGGTCTCGAGGAAAGGTGACTGAACGCCTCGCGGAAGAATATAAAAAACTTACTATCTCTGATACTCGTTGACCCTGCTTATAAGGCTATGTTATCATAGCTGAATTTATATGAGGTTTTACAAGTGGGTATATTCGATAAGGTATTAAAACGGAGCAAGGAAGGCTGGTTCAGCAAGGTAACCACCCTTTTCGAGCAAACCACAATAGCAGATACACTTTGGGATGACCTGGAAGAACTGTTAATCTCAGCGGATGTCGGGATCGCCACTGCCACAAAATTGATTGAGCGTGTCAGGAGCAGAGCGAAGAGCGATAAGTTGAGCGACAGCGAGCAAATTTATGTTGCTCTCAAACAGGAAATGGTTAACATCCTTCAAGTGCCGTCGCCGACTAATGAACGGGAACCCGTATCATCTGTTCCGTTCGTGATATTAATTGTGGGTGTCAACGGTACAGGAAAAACCTTATCAATCGCAAAGCTGGCAAATATATATTTAAAGAAAGGAAAAAAGGTTATCATCGCTGCCGCCGATACCTTCCGTGCGGCAGCTGTGGAGCAGATAAGGATACTGGGAGACCGTATAGGGGCCGATGTGGTCTATCAGAAATCAGGAGCCGACCCTGGGGCGGTAGTCTTTGATGGTTTGGAGGCTGCGCGGGCTCGCAAGGCGGATGTGGTACTGATAGACACGGCGGGGCGGTTACATACAAAGTTCAACTTGATGGAGGAGATGAAAAAGATCAAGCGAGTTATTTCTCGAAGTGATCCAAAGGCTCCTCATGAGGTTCTTCTTGTCTTGGATGCTACAACAGGTCAGAATGGGCTGGCTCAGGCCAAGTACTTCACTAATGCAGTTGATATTACCGGTATCATCTTGACCAAGCTTGATGGTACTGCTAAGGGCGGCATCGTGCTGGCGATTTGTGACCAGCTTAAGATACCAATCTTGTATATCGGAACGGGCGAGGGCGTAGACGATATCGCTCCATTTGATGCAAAAGCATTCGTCGAGGAGCTTTCTTCTTGATTGATGCAGTGATATGGTTGATTACCGTTGAGTTCCTGAGCCTGATTTTCTCACCTATGTATTCATTAATTGACAAAGTCTTGATGTACGATGTGTGAATCGCTATGCTGAAAAACAAACGCTTCTTGGTTGGGATAGCGATATCTAGTGCTCTGCTTTTCCTGTTCCTTTATACAAACAGAACATACTTCTCGGGGATGGGGCAGGCATTTAAAGAAGCGAACTATATATTAATAATACCTGGAGTGCTGATTTATTTCTGCGGCGTTTATTTCCGAGCCCTGCGTTGGAAATTTTTCTTGAAGCCGTTAGGCAATTTCTCCTCCTTCAGACTTTTCCCTCTCGTGGTAATCGGATTCATGGTGAATAATATCTTGCCAGGCCGTCTCGGAATTATTGCCAGGGCATATATGCTAGGAGAAAAAGAGAAAATAAGCAAGATGTCGGTTGGAGGCACGATGATCGCGGAGCAGGTTTTCGATGGCGTCATGCTCCTCGTGTTTGCATTAAGCATCTCAATTTTTGCACCTCTGTCCGGGAAGATTCAAGAGGGTGTTTATGTTGCAGCCGGTCTTTTCTCAGCAGCGTTATTGCTGTGTTTTAGCCTAATCCTCTCGCCGAGGTTTGCAAAGGGAGTGATAGCCTTGTTGCTGGTGGCCCTGCCGAAGAAATGGCGCAGCAAAGTTGAAGGATGGCTTTTGCGTCTTGTTGAAGGACTACAGTTCATGCGCAGCCCCAAGAAGCTGGTAATAACGTTGATACTATCGGTTCTGGTCTGGTTATGTGAGGCCGGCTTGTTTTATATGGTTGGTCTTTCATTCGATCTTGGCCAGCCATTTTATATTATGCTGCTGGTCACTTCGGTCGCCAGTTTGAGTTGGGCGCTCATATTCGTTGCTCCGGGAGGTGTCGGGCCTTTCGATTATTTCTGTCAGCAGACGCTATTTCTATTCGTACCGGCTGCTGTTAAACCTTCAGTAGGGGCTTATGTAATCGTCCTGCATATCGTTCTTCTATTTCCTGTGATAGCGCTTGGGTTTGTATGTCTGTGGAAAGAGAAGTTCTCTCTGGCAAAGCTCATTGGTTATCAGAAAAAGCGGGTGAATAAAGAAGGAAGTTAGACATAAGACTAATGAGAGCAGATATAGTGGGTACAGGTATTACTAAAAAGCTCTGCAATATAGAAAGCATTATTGCACCGTTTTAAAGATATATCTTAGTTACGTAGTCTTACTCTCAACAAAGACAAGAGCATTTTAGGGGCATTGGTCAGACGGAAGGTTGAACCTTCTGCGTGTTTCCAGACGATAGAGAATTCAGTCGCTCACTTTAGGTCAGGCGTAGATTATCCAGTGTACCATCCATGGCAGCGAATCCCAATACCCGTTCGACATGGGTAAGCCTGATATTGCAGGGAAGAAGAAGACGAAGCAAGCGACATTGAGGGCAAGATAGCCCCCGACAGCCCACTTACCCCACTTGTACCTTGTCCATAACCACTCGATCCATAGAGTGGCTGCAAGGATTACGAAGAGTAAACATGGATAGAAGTGATATATGAAGACTACCCGGCTGATAGGGATGAAAAAGAGCCATTGGGTAAGGAAGGGAATGATGATAAATAGAGCAACCTCGCGTCTGTGACTTACCTCACGCCAAAGGGGATGGAAAGTCCTTGCGATAAAATTGCTAGCCCTGTTCTTCATACTGTTAGCAAGCCAGCTGATGACAACCGTCACGGTAGGAATCATTATTGGTATACTCGCCCACCACAGAGCTGGGTTACCAAA
>CAZWOG010000022.1:6702-8565 GCA_964635685.1 uncultured Dehalococcoidales bacterium
TCACGGTAGGAATCATTATTGGTATACTCGCCCACCACAGAGCTGGGTTACCAAAGCTGGCGATGTAGGCTCGGGTAGTAGGGAAGTAACCCACATAGAACCAAACCGGGTTTAGCATGAAAGGCCAGGTGTACCACGGCGAGCCTCCGGGATGCGGTGTTGTCAGATGGGCATGGAACTGATACATGCTTAACTGCATGTGCCACCAGTCCCTAAGGCCATGTCCCACAAGAAAGTAGGGGACATAGGAAAGCATATAGATGGACACCGCTGCCGCCACGCCACCCACAAACCAACAGACCTCGCTCTTCCTGATTGTTCGCTCGCGCACTTTCAGTATAATCAGTAGCAACATCATGCCAGCGAAGCCGTACATAATAAACCACTTGTTAGAGAATCCAAGACCAAAAAATACCAAGCTCCAGAAAAGGTATTTACCTCCATGGGAGGGGTCTTGCCAGTAGCGATAGAAGAAATAGAACATACCAACGAAAAAGAAAATAAGAAATGTATCCGGAGTAGCAATCCTGGCTTGGGCAAAGTGCATGAAGTCAAATGTGAGTAAAAAGGCGGCAATAAGGCCAGCCCGAGGGGTCCCGAACATGCGCTTGGCGAAAAGGAAGATAAGAATGATTGTCAGGGTGGCAAAGATGACTCCAGCGATGCGCCAGGCAAAGGGATTGTGACCGAAGATCCCTATGCTGGCAGCGATTATGAGCTTGCTCAGGGGCGGATGGTCCCAACTCGTCGGCTCTTGGAGTTTCAGGTACTCTTCTGCCGTCCTAACGTAGTATATTTCATCGAAATATGCGGCTGATTTTGAGCTTCCAGGGTTATCGACAAGTTGTTGCTCGTCGATAAGAGCATTAGCTGCTGTCGCATCACCGTCTGTAGAAATGCCGCTTATGGCTAGTTTAAGGCTACCTGAGAAGAGGGCCACTTCCCCGATTCTCCCTGATATTCCTTTGAATTCCAGCCGAACATATCTTGTATCTTGGCCCAAATCGACATAACTCCACTCCCGACAGGTCCCTGATTTCTTCAAGTTGCCTGCTAAATTCCAACCTTCTGGGGAGCCCCAATAGATGTCAACATCAACGTTACTGGCGTCTTGGATAAGAAAGTAGACTTTATCCACATGGCTTGTATTCCCAATATCCAGATAGACCTCATCAGGGTCCTGCTGGGGAACAAAGTCAGAGGTGGGAACATGCCTATCCCCTAAGTTCCAGACGGCCACGGAAAAGAAGAGAATAACGAGAGTTGCCAAAATGAGAGCGTGCCGCCAGCGTGTAGGTTCTCCGCGAGCCGGGGGCACTGGCTCCTTCTCATCTCCCTCAGTTTCAGGTGAGACAGGGGCAACTTTCTTGGGTACTATCTCTGGCGAAGGATGAGAAACTTTTTTCATTTCAGGACCTCTGTAGCCGGTTTATTCCGCTGCATCCTCCAGAAACTCCAGACAGCGAAAAAGAACAGAATAGCATTAATGGGAGCCAGAACGTAAATGGACCAGTGCCCATCAGGGATGAATGCTCCGGCATTTAGCATTGACATTACATAAACCAGGTTGGCCAGATACGTGCCTGTGAGTCCCAAATAAATCCAAGTTGTTAAGCGTCTAAATGTGAAACGTCCAGACCAACTCATGGCGAGAAGCGCGAAGACTGGGAAGAGATATCGCTCGTGTATCCTTGTCATCAGCATGAAAAAGCCGAACATGAGCAGGAAAACCGCAAAAACTGCCGCTTTCTGCTCGTATCTCCGATGAAGCTGCCACATGATAAAAGCTGCAAAGATGACGAAAGCAAGGATGCCCCATATCTGATAGGTAAGTCCGAGATGCGGAACAGTGTCCGGTTTCCA
>CAZWOG010000023.1:0-8540 GCA_964635685.1 uncultured Dehalococcoidales bacterium
CTTCCCCAGGCGTATTCCCTTCTTCATTAACCATACTAACACCTCATGCCCTCTTGTAATACGCCGATTATCCCGATATATAAGAAAAATGTCAAGTTGCTTTTACAGCAACCCCCATCCTCCTCAACACCTCCCTGGCAGCCACCACCCCAGAAGCAGAGGCCTGCACCAGCCCCCTGCTGACACCGACCCCGTCACCTACAGCAAACATGTTGGCGATCTCGCTCTCCAGACTTTCGCTTAGTAGCAGGCGTGACGAATAGAACTTTACCTCAGTGCCATACAGCAAGGTATGACGCGATGCTATACCCGGAGCCAGCTTGTCGAGCGCATGCAGCATCTCGATCACATCCTTCAAATGACGGTAGGGAAGTGCAAAACTTAAATCACCCGGGATCGCGCTTTTTAAGGTTGGGACGACATTGCCCCTGTCTATTCGCGCCTTAGTGGAACGCCTCCCCTCCAACAGGTCGCCCAGGCGCTGAACGATAACGCCCCCGCTCAGAAGATTAGCCAGGCGTGCCAGGTAGCGCCCGTAAGCAATGGTGTCCCGGAAAGGCTCGGTAAATGTAGTGCTGACCAAGATGGCAAAATTAGTATTATTTGTTTTACGCTCAGCATAGCTGTGGCCGTTAACGGTAGTCACCGGATCGGCACCGCCGGTGGTCTCCATAGTTACTTCTCCTGCGGGGCACATGCAGAAGGTCCTGACCCTGTCATCGAACGATTCTGAGTAGTATTCAAGCTTGCATTCATACATCACATCGGTAATCTCTTTCAGCACCGCCTCAGGAACTTCGACCCTGACACCTACATCTATCGGATTGATCTCAAGGGTAAGTTTCAGCCGCTTCGCCTCACGGACAATCCAGTCCGCGCCTTCACGCCCCGGTGCAACGATCAGGTGGCTGCATTCCAGTCGCTCACCATCGTCAGTTTCAACCCCGACGATCCTGCCGCTATCCGTAATTAGCGACTGCACTATAGTCCCAAGCCTTATCTCGATCTTTTTAGATATAAAATCGCGCATCCTGCCAAGTATGGTTCGGGCATGCTCCGTGCCCAGATGTCGAACAACCATAGGGACCAGCCTCAAGTCGGCAAGGGTAGCACGGTTTCTTATCTCATTGACTTTATCACCCACACCGTAGAGCCTGTCGGAACCCCCGAATCTGGAATAACTGCTATCTACATACTTTATAAGCTCATCGGTCCTCTCTGTGCCGATATAATCCTTTAACCGTCCACCCACCTCAGTGGATAACGTGAGTTTGCCATCGCTGAACGCACCGGCGCCGCCCCAGCCGCTCACCAGGTTACATGGAGAGCAGCGTCGGCATCCCGCTTCGCTATCGACGCCGGGACACGTGCGGTGTTCTATATCGTTACCTTTTTCTAAAAGTAAGACCCTCAGATTAGGCGCTTGGCTCAATTCGATAGCCGCCGAAATGCCCGCGGGGCCACTGCCGACAATTATAACATCGTATTTCTTCATTTTACCTTCCCGGCCCAATTCTACATAACGATATACATGTTGTCAAAGCCAAGTTAAACGGCTTTTCCCTCCAGACGTCGCAATATATCCCAGAACGCCCCGCGGTAGCCATCGCGGATGGCATTAACGAGAACGGTATTGGCATTGTAGTTATAGTTACTGCTGGAACTGCCTCCCGACATGAACATGAAACGCTCATCGCCACCTATAAGGCCTTCCAGATATTGGGATGCATCATCGCCCAACTCAGCCGACAGGTAGAAAACGGGAGCCAGAAATGAGGCGTCCCTCTCTCCGTGTATATTAGAATTTCTTTCGATGGGTCCCTGACGAAGAACCATCTTCGCAAGCGCCGTCTCCGGATATATGCGCACACCCAGGCTGGCCCCTACGCGGTGCGGTGACATTCGCTTCATCGATTCGATAGTCTCCCGCAATGAATCGCGGGTCTCGCCCGGGCCGCCGAGCAGCAGGTCGTACATAAAAACCAGCCCTGAGCGGTGACAAATTTGCGCAGTCCGAGCCACATCCTCGGATGTGAAATCCCTGCCGAGCGCATGCAACATCCGATCGTTTGCGCTGTCCACGCCGAAGTTCACGCCAGCGCAGCCTGCCTGCAGAAACAAACGACCCAGTTCCTCATCAAAAGGTGCCGGGCTGCAATATGCGTACCATCGCACACGCGAACCGAGCCCCCTATCAATAATCTCGCGGCAGACTCCGATCGCATGCTCCCTCGGATAATTGAATTCGCTGTCGCAGATATGAATGTGGCTGATCACCATACCCAGCAGCGATTCTATCTCATCGGCAACGCTGGAGGGAGAGCGCAGACGAACTTTGCTGCCCTTGCCTAACGGATCGGCACAGTAGATACACTTCTTGGGACAGCCGCGCTTGGTTTCTATGCCGCCCATACCGCCTTCTATGTAATAACGTCGGTTATCGACCGTATCTCTTCGTGGCGTCGGCATCTTAGCTAGATCGATATATGTCGGGGAGTTGCGATGAAAACCCTTCTTTCCACGATATACAACCCCTGGCACATTGCGATAATCTTCGCCTTTCAGAATTCGATCGACAAGCAAGGGCAGAGAATATTCCCCTTCACCCCATATTCCCAAATCGAGCCCGCAGAATTGCAGTACAGCCTCCGGTGCCACAGAGAACCCGGATCCGCCGATTACTATGGTTGCAGCAGTGCACTCGCGAAGACAATCGGCGATTCTCCTAATTTGGGGCAGAAAGAAGTCGCGGGTTGCGAAGCTTGTATCATCAGTATTGCGCAGTGTGATGGCTATCACGGACGCACTGCTAGATGCGAAGTAGCGACGGATATCGGCGAACGTATCAACAGAGAAACACAGGTCTAATATATCGACTTTACAGCCGATCTCACTTAATGCCGATGCTAAATAATCAAGAGCTATGGGTGCCACGGGCGGCTTCATCTGATTTGGGTTCACCAACAGGATGCTATTATCCGAGGCCACTGTATCCTACCTGCGGTCAACTGTTGCGGACAATGCAGACAGGGATTCTTCCAATTGCATCATATCCTCTGATGTCTGCGGGGATTTGACAGGTGATTTTCGCCTATTTTTATCATATTTCGAATGGCTGGAATCCTCTGAAAGATAACGCTGGTACTGAACCATTTTGCTGACTATTAAAGCAGCCCTACGGCCGGCATGATACACGGCTAAGCCCTTTACCGGCTTCACTTCCTCCATCCTCACCTTCATAGCAAGATTGGATATCAATACTATCGGTTTATCAAATCCCTTCAATGCCTCTACTTCAGTGCGTATATAATCCGGATTGGAGCCACCGATAGCTTTAAATATTACATCCACCTGATCATCTTGAGCCAATGCTTCAATAGCTTTAGCGCTCACTTTGACATTAAAAGAAGATGCCATCCCGATATCAACGGGATTATTTATACATGTTCCCACTGATGGAACAATCCTCCTCAGCCTTGCTAAAGTATTCCTTGATAGTTTGGCTACTGTTAATCCATAATCAATACAGGCATCGGCTATTGCTACCCCCATGCCGCCTGTAGAAGAGACTATACCCACCCTGTTCCCTTTAGGTAAAGGCAGGTAACTGAACGCCTGAAGGCAATCCAGCATCTCATCTTCGCTATCCACCTTTATCATGCCTGTCTGTTTATAAACCGCATCCCACACCTGCGGCGAACCCGCCAAAGCACCTGTATGTAAGGCTGCAGAACGTGAGCCTACATCGCTCGCGCCTCCCTTCCAAAGGATAACGGGTTTCTTCTTTGAAACGCGTTTTGCTACATTGAAAAAACGCCGCCCGTCGGACACGCCCTCTACATACCCGATAACTACCTCTGTTTTTACGTCATGACCGAAATACTCCAAGAAATCCGCTGCATTAAGGTCGCACTCGTTGCCGTAGCTCACTGCCTTATTAAAATGTATACCCAATCCTGAGGCCGCGATCGGGAAAGAAACGCTCATCGAGCCGCTGTGTGAGAACATCCCTGCCGAACCGCTCTTCCTGGGCATGATACCGGCAAAATTGGTCAGACCCGTATCGGGACAGAATATTCCTAAACAATTAGGCCCTATAATCCTGGTACCACCTTTGCGCGCGATTTTTGTGATTTCCTCCTGCAGCTTCATCCCCTCGGCACCGCTTTCGCCAAAACCTGAAGTACATATAACTATTCCCTTAATTCCCTTTGACGTGCAATCGCCGACTACACTCGGGACCGTATCGCGCGGGGAGAAAACTATAGCCAGATCTACGTCGAAGGGGATATCGCATGCGGTGGGATACGCCATTACACCGTCGACTTTGGTCTCAGTCGGATGTACCACATATATCCTCCGCTTATCGAAACCATGCTGGATGAAACCCCTTAAAAAGAAGTAGCCCAAATTCCCCGGCTTGTTAGAAGCACCTATGATCGCTATGCCGCGCGGATTAAATATTTGATCCAGCTCTGCGATAACGTCCATAACGTCTCCTTAACTGAAGTGCCCTGAATAAAAACAAATAATAACAGAATTTCAACTGAAAAGAAATCCAGGCGGTCCCGACTCATTCACCCGAGCGGTATCGCTGGTACTCGACCATCTTGCTCATGACCTGTGCGGCCCTGCGCCCGGTGCTATATATCGCCACGCCCTTCACCGGTTTGAGCGCCTTCAAATACACCATCAGCGCCCGACTGAATATATAGATCATCGGCTTGTCGAAGCCCGCCAGCGCCGCGAACTCATTCTGCACCGAGTCCATATTCGATGTCCCTACGGTCTTGATTATAATATCCACGCTCTCATCCTGCGCTAGGGTCTTGACCGTATCGATGCCCATCTGCAGATTGAAGGATGACATCATGCCGATGTCCACTGGATTATTTACACAGGTGCCAACTGAGGGAACGATGTCCCGCAACCGGCTGCGTGTGCTCTCCGACAGAGTCGCCACCTCAAGTCCATAGTCGATGCAGGCATCAGCGATGGCAACTCCCAGTCCGCCGGTCGCCGACACGACGGCGACGCGGTTGCCACGGGGCCGCGGCAGATAATAGAACGCTTGGAGGTAGTCCAGCATGTCATCTTCGCACTCAATCTTTATCACGCCAGCCTGCTTGCACACGGCATCCCATACCTGCGTCTTCACAGCGAGAGCTCCCGTGTGAGAAGCGGCCGACCGGGAGCCGACGTCGCTGGTGCCTCCCTTCCACAATAATATAGGCTTCTCTTTTGACACTCGCCTAGCGACTTCGAAGAAGCGGCGGCCATCGGCGACGCCCTCTATATAACCGATGATGATGTGTGTATTCGGATCGCGCCCGAAGTATTCCATAAAATCGGTGGCGTTCAGGTCGCATTCATTGCCACAGCTTATCACCTTGCTGAAATGCACCCCCATGACGGAGGCCGCCACCGGCATGGAAACCGTCATCGAGCCGCTGTGGGAGAACATCCCCACCGAGCCGCTTTCCTGGGGCATCCAGCCGGCGTAGTTAATGAGTTTGCTCTCCGGGCAGAAGATACCTACACAGTTGGGGCCGATGACGCGGGTGCCGCCGGCGCGTGCGATCTCGGCGATCTCTCTCTGTAGCTTTAAACCATCCTCACCATTCTCGGCAAATCCCGAGGTGCAGACGATCACGCCCTTTACACCCTTCGAAACACAGTCTTTAACGATACCCTTCACGGAGTCGCGCGGGGAAAACACTAAAGCCAGATCGACCTCGTGAGGGATAGCCTGCACGGCAGGGTAGGCTTTGACGCCGGCGACCTCTTTCTCTGTAGGATGCACTGCATACAATCGATTACGGTCAAAGCCCTGCTGGAGGAAGCCTCCGAGGAAGAACCCGCCCAGATTGCCCGGACGGTTGGAGGCACCAATAATCGCCACCCCGCGGGGGTGGAAAATACGTTCCAGCTCAGAAAAAAGTTCCATAACGCAAGCTGATCCGGGGAATCCCGCCCGATTTAACTCTTTCTCTCGGTCACAGCACGCCATGTGTTAAGGAGCGTCTTGCTGTCCAGAAGCTCATCGGTTGCGGTATACGGGTCTACATTCCCCCGCTTCACTTTCTCCAAAGCCGCAGTGAGGGATTTATCCTTGCGAATCAGTGCCAGTATCCTCTCGCGTATGGTTCGCTCCACGACCTCCAGAAACTCAGCCCTGCGCTGCTCCTGACGTCGTACAGCCATCTGACCGCTATCCTCAAGTGCTTTGTGGTGGTTCTTGATCTGCGTATAAAGTTCATCTATGCCTATATCGTTCACTGCCTGGGTGGTCAGCACCGGCACCTCCCACCACTCATGTTTGGGATTGAGGCGCAGCATCTGCCGCAAGTCGTCGGCAACGGTCTCTGCACCTTCGCGATCCGCCTTGTTTACTACAAATATATCAGCGATCTCGAGGATGCCGGCCTTCATAGCCTGTATTGCATCTCCCGCCTCAGGGACGAGAACCACAATTACGGTATCGGCCGCATCCATAATATCCAATTCGGTCTGTCCAACGCCTACAGTTTCAACCAGCACATAGTTCTTGCCGAAGGCATCCATCAGCTTAATGACTTCTTTAGTGGTAGGCGAGAGGCCGCCACGGCCTTCCCTTGTAGCCATGCTGCGAATGAATACCTCTTTATCCAGATAGTGCTGCTGCATCCTTATGCGATCCCCAAGCACCGCGCCACCAGAGAAAGGGCTCGAAGGGTCGCATGCGATGATTCCTACAGATTTGTCTTCGGCTCGCATCTTAGCGGTAATACGATCAACCAGACTGCTTTTACCGCCACCCGGTGGCCCTGTTACCCCCACAACATAGGACTTGCCAAGATTGGGATATATCTTAGACATTATTAATGGTACTTCAGGAGACTCTCTCTCGATTAGAGTAATCAAACGCGCTAGGGCTTGCTCCTTACATTCGAGCATCCCTTCAATCAATTCATTAATATCTGCCATTTACACGAATCCTCTATATAATTTTCCTACAAATCGTTCACAGCCCGACACAAACTATATCATATTACCCCTTGCAACTGTCAAGAAAAAATAACACGGAGAACAATGTAATCCGGTCTATTTAGTACGTAATTGCCCGTGGCTGTAAACAGCGAGCGCTTACTGTCCACCAGGTGAAACCGTAGAAACAAGAGCGCCGTACATTTTTTCGAACGATTTTATATAGCCTTCGAAGGCTTTCTGAGAGTTACCCGGCTTTTCCTGCTTCATGATGAACGAAGCCCATTCGTTTGCTGCGTATACGATACTAGCTTTTACCTCTGGCTCCAACATTTCACCCTCCTGAAACATATTATAAAATAATTGAGATCGCTGAAAAAGGAGTGCCCTTCCGCGGAAGGACCGGGGGACATGGGGGTGTCACCCATCCTAAATAAAAGTCCCCCGAGTACGGGGGATTTAGGGGGCTGGTAATCATATCGATATCCCCGCCTTCTCCAGCTGCTGTTCTATGGCTATGTTGTTTATCTCGATGACCTTAAGCAATGTCAGGTAAGACGCAACTATGAGCGCCTCTGTAGATAGATTCCACCCTTCGAACTCTTTAGACATCCTGTCGAAGTGCTCCTTTACCTTGGGGAACTCATCCCCGTGAACGCCAAGTATCTCTTCAAGCTTCTTCTCGTCCTCGCGCATCAATGCGACGCTTTCGCTGAAGGATGAATCGTAGGTCAAACATAGCTGCTCGAAATTCAAACCGATCATTGCCCGCCTCCTTCCGCTGTACCTGTGCCGATTATACCACAGGCTATAATGCAGCTTGACGTAAGCGGTGAGACCCACATCATGCTAAAATACTCTTAGGAGGTACAATTTGTCCTGTTACTTTCGCAATCTGAAAGATATCTTGAATAAGGCCGGGATTGAGGTCACTGCTGAGAACAAAAAGCAGATCGACCGCGCAATACACGAGATCGTCAAAACCACTTACAAAGACTGCCCCGGCACATGGAAGGCGGTGAAGCAAAAGCTGGCTTCCAGCGAGGCCGAGAAGCGGGCATTCGTCAAAAAGCTGAAAGCCGCCCTGACCTAAGCAATACTGTCAAAGTGTACCTCCGCCACAGGAGTCTGGTGTTCTCTACGGCAGAAAAGAGGTGCAGGAGATTTCTCTCCTGCCGGGGGATATGGGGGTGTCCCCCATTATTAATAAAATCAATAAAATCCCCCAAAGTATGGGGGACTAACAGGGGGTTTGGATGAAATGTCATCATACGGCTTGACCGGATGATCCAGAAGGCTGGATTGCCCGATCAAGTCGGGCAATGACGGTGGCTAACGGGGGATACAGGGGGTTGACTAAGGCAGACTCGTAATGCATCTTCTGCCGTCGCAGTGTAAGTCAGGAATGAAACAAACATCTCTTGCCTTTTTAGTGAAAATGTAATAGTATACAACTTCCAACAAAGAGCATAAGGAGGTGTACCATGGCGGAAGTGGAAATCGGAAGGGTTAATGACTTCTTTGCTCAACCTGTAGTGGCCGGCATTGAGCTCACAGGTAAAATCAAAAAGGGT
>CAZWOG010000024.1:0-8433 GCA_964635685.1 uncultured Dehalococcoidales bacterium
TGGTGTAACATTTGGCGCATACAAGGCCGGGACGCTTATGGCTGAAGTTGAAATCGTATACGTTGCAGTAATCCCTCAGGATAATCCCAGTATTGATTTGGTTAAAGCCGTGGCTGGGATCATCGGCAAGGACGCTTACCAGACGCGGCTTCTGCTGGTGGGCAGCATCCCGCGGATCGTTGCCCGCTGCAAGGGCGTGCAGGAAGCGGAGGCGTCGGCGCGTAAGCTGAGGGAACTGGGATTTACGACTATCGTGTGCAGTGAAGCGGAGCTCCGCAGCCCTTCCCAGGGCTTGAGAGCAAAAACTATGGAGTTCGGAGAGAAAGAGGTTACGTTCCAGCAGGAGGACGGCAGGAAGATAACGTTAAAGACGGGAGCAGTTTTCCTGATTATCAAGGGGGTGTGGCATCCTGCTCCGGAGGTGGAGGAGGCCCCGGCAAAGACTAAATTAAAGTTGAATGTGGGGGTAACACTGGTGACGGGCGGCATTCCTATCTTGAAGAGGGTTAAACAGAAACCAAAGGCCGCATCTTCTCAGTCCGAGTGGTTCTTGAGGCTCTACGAACGGGCGTCATCGGAGCCCAGGGTGGAGATGCTACAATATGACATGGAGTATTCATTTCTAGGCGCGGAGACAACCCTCTCGTCCGTCGCCAACTTCATCAATGTTGTTAAGAGATTGAGAGAGATATACCCGCAGGCGATCTACGATGAGAGGCTGATGAAAACTTTCTCTACGGATATACCAGCGACCACTCCCGATGAGGACATCGATATCAACTGCAGGCTGATCTATTTTCAGCACCTTCCGTAAGGCAGGTTTTTTGCTCGGTGTGGTGTTCTTCACCTCGCCCTCTGGATTGCCTGATCAAGTCAGGCAATGACGAGTAGTATGAGGTGCAGGATTCTTCCTGACAGGGTTTTACAAATATCGTGTCATCCTGAGGCGCAAATCCGCCGAAGGATCTCATCGAGATTCTTCATCATTCCGAAGGAGGATTCAGAATGACA
The DNA here is from genome assembly GCA_964635685.1 of uncultured Dehalococcoidales bacterium. Lineage (GTDB taxonomy): Bacteria > Chloroflexota > Dehalococcoidia > E44-bin15 > E44-bin15 > JAYEHL01. Next base: position 1,012 of record CAZWOG010000024.1, read on the forward strand.
GGTTCGAGAAGAGGTGCAGGAGAAAAATCTCCTGCTGGGGGTTTGGGGGTATCCCCCAATTTCCAAAGTCCCCCAAAGTATGGGGGACTCACAGGGGGTTTGGATAACGATCCCCCCATTTTATCTAGATACTAACGGCAGCGGCTTTCCTGCGCGGAGATACAACTTTGGCAAGAGCCAGTTCCTCTATCTCCCGTCGTATATTCTCAATCACCCGGCTTTGCAGCTTTACAGTAGTAGCAACATCTTTCCCCACCTTCCCGCTGATGTGCATGACATTCCCATCTATCGCCAGGACTTTATATGTTCCCTTTCTGTTCTTGTACCTTTTCCCGACTTCAAAATTGGTTTCCTTTATCATGGTAGCTCCTTTCCCGGATCGGCCTTTGCGGCTGCCGGCCTCAAAAAAACTATATCGCATGCGAGAAGCTTCGCCACCCTCTTGCTGTATATATTTCTGCCGGCTTACTTTTCGCCGCAGCAGTTCCTTGCGACGGGAAGAACCGGCGGCTCGACGTCTTTGTTCCCGGCGCTGATGGCGCGCGGCGCGCTTTAATGTTCGCAATGGCCGTCTTAGTCGCCGATGGCGAGTCGTATTTGAATCCCGGTATCAGCTGCTGGGAAAGCTCCTGATTCATGATCTTCTCAAGCTCTATTACCATAGCATTATCCTCGGGGGTAACGAGCGTGAACGCGTCGCCGGTGCGTTCGGCGCGCCCGGTGCGCCCGATGCGGTGGATGTAGGCGTCGGCGGTATCGGGCATGTCGTAGTTAATGACGTGCGAGATGCTCTCCACGTCCAGGCCGCGTGCGGCGATATCGGTGGCCACCATGATCTGGTACGTGCCGCCCTTAAAGCCGTTAAGCGCGGACTGGCGCTGGCCCTGCGAGCGGTTGCTGTGCAGGCTGGTCACTTTGTAGTCGGCGCGCTCTATCTGCTCCGCCAGCCGCCTGGCACGCTGTTTGGTGCGGGTGAATATAAGCACCGATTCGGTATCGGTCTGCTCCAGTATGGCCAGCAGCAGCTTGGTTTTCAAGTGGCTCGTCACCGGGTACAGGGCGTGCGAGACCGTATGCGCCGGGCATATGAGCCCGACCGCGATCCGTTGCGGACGAATCAGGATTTGCGTTGCCAGCTGCTCCACCTCCGTCGGAAATGTTGCGGAGAACAGCATTGTCTGCCGCTGCTTTGGAACATAATTGATAATGCGCCGTATGTCGGGCAGGAAGCCCATGTCGAACATCCTGTCGGCCTCGTCCAGCACCAGCACTTCTATTCCGCCCAGCTGTGCGTAGCGCTGTCCGATGAGGTCCAGCAGCCGCCCCGGGCAGGCCACGATGATCTCTGTCCCGTTTTGCAGTGCCCTGATCTGCGGCGCAGCTCCGACGCCTCCGTAGACGGTGGCGCTGCGGATGTGGGTGCCGGCTGCGAAGTCGCGAAACGTCTCGTGGGTCTGCTCGGCCAGCTCGCGCGTGGGCGCGATGATGAGCGCGCGGGTGCGGTTGCGCGGCCCGCTGAGCAGTTTTTGCAGAATGGGAAGGACGAATGCGGCTGTTTTACCGGTTCCTGTTTGCGCTGTGCCGATCATGTCGTGTCCGGCAAGTGCCGGGGGGATCGCCGCCTCTTGAACGGGCGTCGGCGCGGTGTAGCCGGCGCGGTCGACCGCCGCCAGCAGGTGCGGGTCCAGTTTGAATTGTGTGAAATTCACGAATGCTCCTTGTCTTTAGAAGTCAGGCGAATGTCAGCGGATCGAGCGAGGCTCAATCGGTTGAATATATTGGCGAAGGTGATCTGTTCCCCGGTGCCGAATGTGAAAGCAGCACCGCAACAGGCCTGGGTCTTTTCGATAAAGCTCATCGGATGACCTCCTACAATAAATTGTGAACTGAACTCTGGTCATCCAATACATTGAGAAACTTTGCCTTGAAGAGAGAGACTTTTTCTCAGGGAGATCAAGGGGGTCGCAGAAGGACTGGTAACCTTAATTAAGCCACTATGTCAAGTATACATGACAATCGGAATAAGTGCAAGGAAGGGGACACCCCTAATCCTTCCGCGGAAGGACCGGCAGGAGAATTTCTCCTGCATCTCTCGAACCAGAAATGCTCACGTGCTGTGCTGAAGGCGCCGTTCTTCATTCTTTTGAAATGCTTTGGCCTGGTATCTGAAGTACAGGTATATTATCAGGCTGAGTATGGCGGCGTAGAAGCACCACATTGAGGGGAAGGTGTTTGAACAGGCCATGTAGGCCGCGGTACCGCAGGCAATAAGGAGCGCTACTCCCAGGACTATCAGCCTTTTGTTGCTGGCGATGAGGAACGGGACTGATACTGCGATGAGGTAAGGGGCCAGTGACATGTCGGGCGATGAGATGATTTGGTAGGAAATGCTGTGGCTCACCATAGTCGCATCCACAGAGCCTCTGATAATGCCGATGAGGAATGCGATGCCGATGTATAAACCTACGAGTTGGCAAAGGAGGATAAGCTTCCGCCGCATGCGTCCTGTCTCTATCATGTACATCGAGAAAGGAACGAATATGGGCCAGAAGACAAAGGCGATGAAGGCATAGGCGTAAATCGCTCCCGCCTTATACGTGTCGGATATAACGCCCGTGAGGCTCAGCCATAGGATGCCTTCGATAAGCTGATGCACCGCAAAGATAATGGGGAACAGGGAGAGTGGTATCTCGGATTTCTTCTTGGGCATGCGCAGGATGACGATGCCGCTGACGCCGAGCGCGCCGCTGGCTACGAGGCTGGCTGGTGCAGAAAAACACATATAATATACTACAATCCGATTCTGTTCAAGCTGTGATACACTCTAGCAAGAAGCTGTGCAAAAAGCAAGCTGTTCCGAATCGGTCGGCATCGGGCAATTTTGTTGTCCAACCCTCTTACTGCTTCGGCGGTTGCTTTGCTGCATGATTGCCCGCACGTCTGCCAGCGAAAACGCAGTCCGCAATGGATGAGCCGCTGGCGAAATAGACGTTGGAGCAGAGCCCTATGGCATTACGCCCCGCAGCGTACAAACCATCGATCGATGATCCGTCTGCCCGCTTGACCTGTCCAGTCTGTTCATTCACAACAAGCCCGCCGAGGGTAATAGCTGCGGTAGGGATACCGCCCTTGGTTAAAGTTGCAGAGAACCCCTGAAGGGAGCAATCCAGCGCATAGAATGGAGGCGTATCCTGAGGCACGAAACGCTTTTGTAGCTTGCCCAGCGGGTCTGGCTGGCCTTTGCTTGCGATTTCGTTATATTGCTTCATCGTCGCCTCGAGGCCTTCTGGGGAAATCTTGAGCTTCTGTGCCAGTTTGGTAAATGACGAGTCCTTCTTGCGGCTGATTAGCACCATGGGCATCATGGTCAGTTTCTGGAAGAAGGCGCACTGGTCTCCAAAATGGCTCTTAGCTTCCTTATATGTTTTGCTGTCGAAGATTAGGTAGGCATTGCCGCCGCCCTTCGATACTATGTAATCGCCCTGCTTGCCGCCGTACAGGTCCTCGCTGCATAAGCGCTGTCCCTGTTTGTTCACCAGCACGCCCTGCATCAGTGCCTCGGGCGGAACGTAGAAGCGCCATGCCGACATCTTGTCCATATGCGATGTGATCCCGCCGACGCTCTCCCCGAGTGCGATCCCTGAGCCGTCGTCGGCATAGGTGCCTAAAGGCAGGCATTTGCAGAAAATACTATTGCACTCATTGACCCTCTTTTTATTAAAAATGAAGCCGCCGGCTGCTAGGATTACGCCCTTGCGCGCCCGCGCGCGGTAGGGCCGGGAGCGTACCTTCGCGATGCCGATGGCCAGCTTATTAAGCAGGCTCGCTAGCGGAGGCATATAAGTGTTGGCCTTGGCGTTAATCCACGTGATGCCTCCGTGGAACCGCCTGAGTAAAATTGAACTCGGCGGTATGGAACGCCCCTCCACCCCGATCACCCGCCCGTCCTCCGCCTGGATGAGCTTCAGAACCTGGGTCTGGCAGCGCACCTGGATGTTCTTGCTTTTGCGTATCGTTTTCTCTAGATCATGGAACATCGCGAGGCCTGACATCCCCTTTCTTTTAGCGCGGTGGCCGCGCGGCGCGGGCTTTGCTTTGGCCTTATAATGAGCGTTATTCTCGCTTCCGGAATAGTATAGATAATAAGCATCGGTGGGGTAGGAGGTCTTGAATGGGCACAGCGATCCCTCAAAGGGGACGCCCGCCTCGACCAGCCAGCGGATGTCCTCCGGCGACTCCTCGCAGAAGCGGCGCAGCGTCTCGTCAGTCATAACGCCGTCGCCGATCTCTTGCTTCAGGTACTTGTACATTTCATCCACGGTGTCGTCGTATCCCGCTGCTTTCTGGTATGGCGTGCCGCCGCCGGCGTAGGTGACGCCGCCGCTGGCAGCTGTGGACCCCCCTCCATGGAAGCGGTCCAGTACCAGCACCGAGGCTCCCTGCTGGGCGGCCTCAAGCGCGGCGCAGGCACCGGCCCCGCCAAAGCCGACAACGATAACATCTACTTCAGCGTTCCATAGTTGATTTTCCTGCTTTGCAGCCATCTTTCCTCCTTTGGAAGGGCGAGTCCCGTTTACACTATACAAAAGGTAGGGCTGGCCTCTATCTTACGCAAGGTATTCTATCTACTATCTCTCATGTTGGCAAGGACTACAGAAAGCCAAACAAAATATGACCCAGAGGGGTGTAAATATCGTCAACTAGCTATAGATGAACCTCTGTGCCATGCGAAACGTAACTTTATCGGTATGTCCTCTTTATTCAACGGCACGACTCAATCAGAGTAATGTACTGCTCACCCTTAACTTTTCAGGATATACTCGCTCATGGTTGAGGAGCGTATCTTATTGAATTCGAGGAACGCCGCAACGCTACGGAACATGCGGTACATGTTCGCGGCCAGCTTAAAAATATTCATTTTATCGGCCCCGTAAAACAGGAATGGGTTGGTGTAATGCTTCACGGAGGGCCAGGCCTCTTCGACGATGCCTTCGAAAGGCGGCGCATCCGGGGTAAGGGTCTGCAGGACAACATTGCGGATGTAACGGGCGCGAGGCTGCATGGCCTCCGATACTGGCGACTGTGTGCCGTGCCAGCGTTTGATCCACTCTTCACGGGACAGCTTCTTGGGCCGTTCCATCAGGGTTATCGCCATGAGCACCGGCGACCTCTGCCCGTCGGGCCAGTCGCGCTTGTGGAAGTGTTTATTGCCGCCGTATTCGGTGTAGATCGATTCTTCCACCTCATATCCTGCATACGTGAAAAATCCTGATTTGAGGATTATTTCTATTTCCAGATGGCGTTCAATATTATCGATCCACAGGGAAATCTCGGCGCTTATCTCAGGCCCGCTATAAAGCTTGGGTGCCGAAGATCTCACGTTGGAATGCTCATCATCGATATACATGGTGAGCTTCACGACGCCGGCGTCGTACAGCCTGGGCTGGATTTTATTCAGGAGAAGGTCTTTGGTTATTTGCTTGGGCTGGCCTTTGGGCGCCCATAATATATAGATCAGCTTGAACACTGATAACCTCCTGATCAATATTTGGGATTAACGATAACATCCCTGTCGCCATACATTTTCGCAGTCGAACCAGCCATCATGCCGATGGCCACGGTGCGTGGCATGAAGCGGTTGGTGATAAAGCTCGATAGACGGTAGGCACGCCCAGGGACAAGTATGTGCTTCTTGCCCAGAGCGGCAACGGTCTCTCGGGCGACATCGGCGGGTTTCATCGGCGGCGGCGCTACGGACAGTTTCTTAGGCTTGGAGCTTATATAGTTGGGCGTCTCGATAGCCCCGGAGACGGTCACCAAGACATCAACCCCCTTCGGCTTGAGTTCGTACCATAGACCTTCCGCCAGCATGATGTTATACGCTTTTGTGGCGCCGTAATGCGTTAACAGAGGGGAGCCCTGGAAACCGGAGAGTGAACTCATCAGGATAATCCCTCCACGTTTACGCTCGATCATCTTGCGCCCGAAATTATATACAAGCATGAACGGGCTGCGACAATTAACATCTATATGCCTGATATGATTTTCTAACGTCTGATTGAAGAAGTCTCCTATGGTGTAAAAGGCTGTATCATAAATGATCAGGCCAACTTCGATATCACTGGTATGCTTGGACAGATCTTCTATTAAATTCGGAGAGGCGAGGTCCTGCTGTACGGCTCTTATATCAATACTGTATTTGCTTTTAAGCTCACTTTCCAGTCTCTTGAGGGGCTCGCTTCGGCGGGCTATCAATACAAGATTAAGGCCCCTTTTAGCCAGCTCTTCGGCAAAGGCGGCGCCCAGCCCCTCGCTGGCGCCGGCAACAAGTCCCCATGGCCCGTATTTATTCTTAAAATTCTCTGCCATGCCTCATCCTTTCTCCATCTGACAATATAGAATGCTAAATAAGTTAGTCTACTCTATATGAATATCGGGCACATGTCAATCGGTTTTTAATTATCTCGACAATATTTATGAAATAACGGCAAGCGCCATGAGTCGGGATGGGGCTTTGTATCTCAAAAGCTGATACTATTAAAAAGTCGCGGTTGAGCCCGTGTTTATAGCGGAACCGTCGTGCTCGGTGTTGGCGGCAGCTGCGATTCATCGCGTTCCGGCAGCTGGCCTGGCAGCGGCGCAGGGGCTATCTTCAATCGCAGCTGGCACTGCATGCAGCGCCTGGCCTCCCCCACAGCTGCCTCGTCGGTTAGGCTGCCCTCCTCCTGAATGAAGCCGCGCAGACGCTCGGACGCTGGCGATCTGCAGATTCCGAAAGCTTTGAAGGAAGTGGTTGTTAATCTGACGATCAGCAGTGATCTGGGTGACATCAAGATGTGCATGAATGGTGGCATTATACAAAAAGGGCATGTTGCCAAAGCTGACGTTGATATGTCTATGCCTGCAGAATATGCATATAAGATCCTTGTCAAAGGGGATTGGTCTGTAGGGATTAAGGGCTGGGTAGCGAGGAAGATCAAATTAAGCGGCAACATGCGCAAGATGATGCCCCTTAAGACCCTAAGCCCAGCAATCCTCAAGAGGAGCTGAGAAAGAAGATTGACGCTGTCACTGATGCTCTATAGGGCATCAGTGCTTCTTATCCTCTCAAATAAGCGTCAATAGCGGCGGCAGCTCTTTTGCCAGCCCCCATGGCGCTGATCACCGTGGCGGCTCCCGTAAGGACATCACCACCAGCCCACACCTTATCCTTCACCGTCTTCCCCGTCTTTTCGTCGGCTACTACGGTGCCCTTCTTGGTGGTGGCCAGCCCTTCGGTGGTGGAGGGGACGAGAGGGTTGGGGCTTGTGCCCAAGGCAACGACTACAGTGTCCACATCTATCATGAACTCGCTGCCTTTCTTGACGATGGGACGACGTCGGCCGCTTTCGTCGGGCTTGCCCAGCTCCATCTCGTTGCACT
>CAZWOG010000025.1:0-8352 GCA_964635685.1 uncultured Dehalococcoidales bacterium
GGTGCAGGTAGCTAAGTCCTCCGGTCTATCGAAAAAGGCGGTTTATCAGATGTGGCTCGGGCTCAAGGGATAAGGGCACGGCACGGATGTCGTCTCAACAGAAGTGCAGGATTCTTCCTGCCGGTCCTTCCGCGGAAGGATTAGGGGTGTCCCCTACCCCTTTTTTAAATTCCCCCAAGATTGGGGGATGACAGGGAGTTGAGGAAATGTAGGGGCGGGTTTTAAACCTGCTCGCTGGATTGTCTGATCTAGTCAGGCAATGACGGAAAGAATTGTTGAAGGTGGAGAACACCTTCAACAGCAGAGCACGGGTTTAATCGTCGTTAGGATGTGAGATATACGGAATTATGAAAGAGAAGATATTTATCGGCGTCGCCTGGCCCTATGCCAACGGGCCGCTGCACCTGGGACATATCGCGGGGGCGTACCTGCCGGCGGACATCTTCGCGCGCTACAATCGATTGAAGGGCAACGATGTGCTCATGGTCTCCGGCTCCGATCAGCACGGCACCCCGATAACGGTGCGTGCTGATCAGGAGGGCGTGACGCCGGCGGAGATTGCGGAGCGCTATCATCAGGACTTCCTCGAATCCTGGCGCAAGATGGGCATATCGTTCGATCTATTTACGCGCACCGGCACGCAGAATCACTATCGCGTGGCCCAGAATGTATTCACCGACCTTAAAGAAAAGGGCTATATCTACCTCGGCACCATGACGATGCTGTACTGCGATAAGTGCAGCCGTTTCCTGCCGGACCGCTATGTGGACGGCATCTGCCCCTACTGCAAAGCTGCGACGCGTGGGGACCAGTGCGATGGCTGCGGCAAGCCGCTGACGCCTATGGAATTGATCGAGCCGAAATGCAAGTTCTGTAACAGCATGCCTGAGGCTAAGGAGACAGAGCACTTCTTCCTCAAGCTGAGCGCGTTCGGCGATGAGCTTACGAGGTGGATCGAGAAACAGACACACTGGAAGCCGAACGTCAAGAATTTCACCCTGGGGTTCCTCAAGGAGGGGCTCAAGGATCGTGCTATTACGCGGGATATCGAGTGGGGCATACCTGTGCCTGAACCTGGCTTCGACAACAAGCGGCTTTACGTCTGGTTCGAGGCCGTTATCGGCTATCTTTCCGCCAGCATGGAGTGGGCTGAGCGGTCAGGTAACAAAGATGCGTGGAAAAGGTTCTGGAGCGGCGATGTCAAATCGTATTATTTCGTGGGCAAAGACAATATACCTTTTCATACCATCATCTGGCCGGCCATGCTCCTGGGGCACGGCGGGCTGAACCTGCCCTACGATGTGCCCGCCAATGAGTTTCTCACCATCAAGGGACGTCGTCTCTCCACCAGCCGCAACTGGGCGGTGTGGCTCCCCGATTATCTGGAACGCTACGATCCCGATCCGCTGCGATATTTTCTTTCCATAAACATGCCCGAGGACGGCGACACCGATTTCTCGTGGCAGGAGTTCGTGCGCCGCAACAACGATGAGCTGGTGGCGACCTACGGAAATCTGGTGCACCGCGTGCTCACCATAACCTACCGCAACTTCGACGACAAGGTGCCTCAGTCAGGCGCGCTGAGTGAGCGCAGCCGCGAGCTTCTGGCTCGTGCGAAGGGCGTGCCGGATGCGGTGGCGGAGCTTATTTCAAAGTGCCAGTTTAGAGAGGCTGTGAAGCTGGCTATGGCCCTGGCGCAGGAGACTAACCGCTACCTGGATGAGGAGTCACCGTGGAAGAAGATAAAGACTGACAAGCAAGCGGCGGCCACGAGCCTGTGCGTAGCCCTCGATGTAATCTCATGTCTCAAGACGGCGCTGTGTCCCTTCCTCCCCTTCAGCTCTCAGAAGCTGCACCGCCTCCTCGGTCTTAAGGGGAGTATCGAGGATGCAGGCTGGACGGTGTCCAAGATTGAGACGGGGCAGAAGCTGGCCTCGCCCGAGCCTCTTTTCGTCAAGCTCGACGATGCGGTGGTGGAGAAGGAGGATGCGAAGCTGGAGGGTGGGCGTGCTGGTTGATTCCCACACGCATATCGATATGCGTGAGTTTGACGCCGACCGCGAGCGCGTGTTGCATCGGGCGCGCGAGGCCGGAGTCATCGCAGTCATCGATATCGGCATTGACATTGCCTCCAGCGAGGCGGCGATTGCGCTGGCCGAGAAACACAGCGATGTCTTCGCTACGGTCGGCATTCATCCGCACGACGCGTCGAAGCTAACGGATTCGGCGATGGGCAGGCTGGAGGAGCTGGCTAAGCACCCCAAGGTTGTGGCGATAGGCGAAACCGGGCTGGACTTCTACCGCAACCGGTCGTCGAAGGAGTCCCAGGTCGAGTCTTTCCAAAGGCAGCTCGAACTGGCATCGAAGGCTGGATTGCCGGTGGTCATCCACAGCCGCAATGCCAAAGACGAGGTCTTCGAGATACTGAGGGAATATACAATGAAGTATCGTCAACCCCCTGTATCCCCCAATCTTGGGGGAAATTTAAAAAGTCTGGGGTGCCCCCCCAGTTCCCCCGGTCCTTCCGGTATCGGAAGGACACCTCTTTCTCAGGAGTTAGCTGGAGGAGGTGTCGAAAATGGGGGTAGGCCAGTAGGTGTGCTGCACTGCTTCAGCGGCGATGCCGAGCTTGGTAAAAAATATATCGATATGGGTTTCCTGCTATCGTTCGCTGGGCCGGTAACGTATCCGAAGTCGTCGGCCGCCGATGTCGCTAAGGAAATACCGCTGGATAAGATGTTAATCGAGACGGATTGTCCTTTCCTCGCGCCGCAGGCGCATCGCGGGAAGAGGAACGAGCCGTCTTATGTATTGTATGTCGTGACCAAGATCGCGGAATTGAAAGAGATGTCGTCTGATGCGGTGGCGGAGATCACATCAGCCAATGCGATAAGGTTGTTCCGATTGCCGATTAAACAGGTTGTTGAAAGATAGGTTATGAACGAAGAAGTAGGAAAACAGAAGATAGATCCGAAACAGCTTCCGCTGCTAGATAAGAGGGGCATATGCCTCTATCTCAAGGGGGTGGAGGTCATCGGCTATACTATGAAAAGCCTGATTGACTTCTTTGAGAACGGTAAGCTGGGCGGCGAGCCCAAGCACAGCTCCGCTGCGAACAAAAAGCTGTCGCAGCAGGAGGTAACTGCGCTGGCTAAAGAGTCGGCGAGCTATATCTGCTTCGAAATTGTAAAGCAGGTGTGGCAGGACAGTGTGGGGGAGCTGTGTCAAGATGACGCGGACAGGGTTTTGCAGATCGTAACAACTTATATTCGATTCAGCTACGGTTTAGGGAACCTGCAGGAGAAGCTGGATCAGTATGGGGATGGCAGCAATCAGTTCGAAAAGGTGGGGTATAATACCCAGAAAATCGTACGTGGTGAAACTGAGGATGCGGATGAAGCGAAGGAACTGAGCATCCTCTTCACTGGTGTGACGGTATATATGCTGCACGAGGGACTCAAGCGCATGTTCGAGCTTCCCGAAAATCAAATGGTCGGCATCATCGACGATTTCTTTACGAATTACTATCCCAAGTTCATAAGGCGGGAACAGCCTGAAAGTTGAGCGAAAGGAGCCGTGTGTCTGTAGAATCGATATATGAGCCGATAAAAGACGGCCTGGATCTGGTGGAGAAGAGGCTGAAGTCCTTGTCCAATGTGGAGTTCCCCTGGGTCTCTGTTCCGCTGAGCTATGTGTTGGACAGCGGCGGTAAGAGGATCAGGCCGATGCTGACGCTGCTTGCGGGCAAGTTCCACAACTATGATCTGGACAGGCTGGTGACGATGGGGACGGGCATCGAGGTGTTCCACACCGCCTCTCTGGTTCATGATGATGCGGTGGATAAAGCCCTTACGCGCCGCGGCAAGCCGGCGGTGAACCAGGTGTGGGGCGAGGGCATCGCGGTGCTCTTGGGCGACTACCTTTACGCACTCTCTGCGGAGCTTATCTGCAGCTTGGGCGATCTGAGGGTCATGGAGCTTTTTGCCAAGACGCTCACCGAGCTCTCCAGCGGCCAGCTGCGGGAGACCTTCGGGACGCGCAACTGGAAGCAGACGCGCCAGGGTTACTACGAGCAGATAAACAGCAAGACGGCATCGCTCTTCGCTGCTTCTACCGGCGGTGGGGCGATACTGAGCGGAGCATCGGAGGCGGCCATTGCGGCACTGAAGAGCTACGGGCGCAACGTGGGCTTGGCGTTTCAGGTGGTGGACGATATTTTGGATTTTACCGCCGATGAGAAAGAGCTGGGGAAGCCGGTGGGCAGCGATCTGCTGCAGGGGACTATCACTCTGCCAACGCTTCTGTTCATGAAGCAACATCCCAAGGATAAGAGCGTGAAGAATCTGTTCGAGAAGCGGGGCGATCAAGAGGAAGTGAACCGTATAATTGAGAAGGTACGCAACACGTTCGTTTTAGAGGATTGCTACAAGATTGCTGAGGATTTCTCCGCCAAGGCCCGCCGCGATATCGAGTGGCTGCCGGATAAGGATTGCCACCGGGCTATGATAGAACTTGCCGACTACGTCGTCGAGAGACGGAAATAATTGTAGGGTGGGCTCGACCCTCCTTCATTAAGTGGCGGACATAGTCTGCTCTTCATTTTGCTCAACAAATTACTTTTAGGGTCAACCCCCTGTATCCCCCACTCTTTGGGGGGGATTTTTTAAAATAGGGGACACCCCTAACACCCCGTCAGGAAGTATCCTGCACCTCATATTTATTTGATACTGCCCACTCTATTTCTCCCGCTTCAGCCTGTCCAGCCATGCAGTGGATTTCAAATCTCGCTCCAGTATGTAGCGTATGTATTGCCGCAGTATGATCTCCAACTCCTGCATGAGCTCGGTGCTCACCTTCACCTTGCGCGACTTTTCATAGTCGTTTGATTGCCAGTAGCGCAACGTCTTCAGGGCATTCAGCGATATCGGTCGGCATAGCGACACCTTCGTACAGCACTTGGGGCAAAGCACACCGCCGTCACTGATACTGAAGTAGTTTTCGGTCGGCTCGATCTGTGTTTTGCATCTGAGACATTCGTACAGCTCCGGTTTATAGCCGAGGTGCGTGAGTAGATTGAGTTCTAAATACCGTAAGGCTAGCTCCCCGTCGTCGCTTTCGCTGATGTGGTGCAGCGTTTCCAGCAGCAGCCTGTAGGCAGGATAGTTGCCTATATGCTCTTCCGTTAGTTGATCGACTAGCTCAGCGGCGTAAAGGGCCAGGCTGGTGCGCCACAGGTCGTCTCTTAACGGAAGAAAACCGGAGATAGCCTCCGATTGGCTGATGACATCGAGGTTCTGGCCGTGCGCCAGCATCATCTGACAGTGGGTGAGGAGCTCGAGGTGGCCGGCCAGCTTGCTTTTGGGGCGGCGTGAGCCCTTGGCTATAGCGCTGATTTTACCCAAGTTCGGAGTATAAAGTACAAGGATCTTGTCCGCCTCACCAAGGATGATGCGCTTAAGGACAATAGCCTCGGTTTTGTAGACCTTTGGCGTTGACATCAGTTCGATTTCAGTAAAATGAGGATTAGATCTGCTTCTGAAGCCAGTTAGATATGAATTCCAATAAGCGCTGGTCAACCCCCTGTTTTAACAGTCGCTTGTAGTTGAATATCGATGGAGGACTATCGTCAGACCTTAAAACGTGAGTCAGATTAGACACAATGTGGTATTCGACTGGTCCTTTAGCCAATTCCGCTACCAATGCGGCATCCTGTGGGTCTACTTGTATATCCTTATCCCCCGTTATGGCCAGGATAGGGCAATTAACGTTACGCATGGTATATTTCGGATCGTATTCTATATGCTCCCGCAGCCACTTAGCATTGATCTTCTGACCTTTGTAGCGGAAGGTATCTTTATCTATATTCTTAGCCTTTTCAAATAGTATCTGTTGCGTTTTAATAGGGTCGTAGCGCAGTATCTTCCATATTATTTTATTTATTAATCTGGCAAGCCCCTTTCCGTTTTCGACATCATCTTTAATAAGTTTAGCCTGGTACTTAAGCCCGTCCTCCAGTTTTCGTGTTTGCACACCGAGCAGGATGAGCCCTGCTATATCTGAGTAGCTGAGATAAATCTTGGGAGCTATCATCGACCCCTCGCTATGACCTAATAGAAAGATTTTATCTTTATTGATATTGTTATGCGTGGTGAGAAACCTGTACGCTGCCATCCCATCCTGTGCCAGGTCATAAAAGCCCGCTGCATCGAAGGACCCGCCGCTTTTTCCACAGCCCCGTTTATCGTATCTCAAGCTGGCAATCCCTTTTTGCGCAAGGTAGTGTGCTATTGTGTTGAAGGCATCTATCTTCATATGCGTGGTGTTTTCATCCCTGTCTAACGGGCCTGAGCCGTGTATCATCAGTACGCAGGGGAAAATTCCATCTTCCGACGGCAGGCACACCGCCCCCGCTAGTTGAGTACCACCGGAATTGAAGGTTATTTTATTTTCTATCATCGCCCTTTTCCAATACAGCTTTCAGACTTCTGACTATTGTGAAAACAGGAACATATGGAGGAGCTTTTAGAGTATCTCCATAAGCTTAATTTCAAAATTCAGGTCTTTGCCGGCAAGCGGGTGATTTGCGTCGATCTTCAAGCCGTCCTTATAAACCTCCACCACTGTTGCCCTGGTGGTGCCGCCGTTCTTTAGGGGGACATTGAATGTATCGCCGACGTCCGGTTTATAGCCTTTCGGATATTCGTGAGACTTGATGGTATCTACCAGCTCATCGCGGTAAAGGCCATAAGCCTGTTCGGCTGGTATGTGTATGATTTTGGTTTGTTTCACCTTCATGCCGATAATCGCCTGCTCGAAACCGGGTAATACTTTTCCTGAACCCAGGGTTATCTGCAGTGGATTGTTACCATGCATCTCTGAGGAATCGAAAACCTTGCCATCATCCAGTGTGCCTACGTATAGTACCAGTACAGTATCGCCGGGTTTTGCCTTTGCCATTGGGCTCCTTTCAAATTAAAAGATATATTAATTTGCTTCGATTATTCAGCGGATACTATCTCCACCAGTGTTATTTCAAAGTTCAGATCCATTCCGGCTAGCGGGCTGTTGAAGTCTATCGTTACTCCTTCTTCAGATGTATTAAGCACGATACCTTGAAATGTCTGACCAAGTGAATTCTGCATTTGTATTTGTTCGCCGACCTCTGGCACGAATCCTTCCTCAAATGAACTCCAGTTTACTGTTACTACCATATCATCGTAGTATGGTCCGTATGCATCGTCGGACAATATATTTACGTTTTTGGTTTCATTCACACTCATACCGATTACAGCCTGTTCAAAGTCGGGCAGATACTGGCCGGTGCCGATAGCAAATTGCAGAGGGTCACCGCCGTGAAGTTCGGATGAATCAAATACTGTCCCGTCGTCCAATGTGCCTACATATAGAACCTTAACGGTATCGCCTTCCCTAGCAGTTGTAGCGCCGTTGGAGCAGGCGCTTGCCATGAATGTACATGCTATCGATAACGCACATAATATGTATAAGATTCGTTTCATAGATATCGCTATTCTCACTTTGCCTCCTCTATAGCCTCTCTTTCACAGTTCACTATGTGCTTTCAGTTTGGCACTGCGCGAACGAAAATCCTATGTTCTTATATAGCTAGAATGAATCATGTTCAACTGCTCGTATTACTGCTGGTCTGTTTTGTCGCCTTGATCAGATCAACCAAGGTTATCTCGAAATTCAGATATAGTCCTGCCATAGGATCCAAGTTCTGTAGCGTTACGGTCGATCCATTGATTGCGGTTATCCTAGCCTCGACATATTTCCCGTTATCCAGGGTATGACTGTAGTACTGGCCTACAGCCACGCCTTCCGGGAATGCATCTATGTTTTCTTTCAATTCCAATGGGCCGTAGCCGTCTTCGGGCTTCACGCGGATGTTCTTGGTCTCATTCACGCTCATGCCGATGACGCCTTTTTCAAAGCCAGGGATTGCGCTTTTGTTACCGATGGTGAACTGCCAGGGGGCGCTGCTGTTAGCGGAATCGAACACCGAGCCGTTATCATATGTACCGATGTACGCAACCTTCACCGTGTCGCCGTTGCGTGCCGTGGTTGCCGCATTGGATGGCCATAATCCTATTACTAATCCTGCTATGATTCCGATGATTAAGACTATTCCGCAAGCAAAAATTTTCCATTTCGGAAATCTCTGGCGAATATTAGAAATCGAATTTTTATATTTTTGGAAACGGGTCGGATTGGATTTTCTTTTCTTTTTAGACATCGTTTGTTTTATTCCTTATTTATTGCTTTTTATCTATACACCCTTAAGCTTTGCCTGTACTGCTTCACTTTTTAACTCGCGCAGGGCATCGGATGCTA
>CAZWOG010000026.1:0-8275 GCA_964635685.1 uncultured Dehalococcoidales bacterium
TTTGGGGGACATAAAAAGATTTAGGGGACACCCCTAAAACCCCGGCAGGAGGAATCTTGCACCTCTTTCCGGTTCCCTCTCCCTCCGCAGGGAGAGAGCTAGGGTAAGGGCGAGCATTAATCGTCATTGCCCGACTTGATCGGGCAATCCAGAGAGGGCATATCGCGATATGCTCCCACATGTGGATCATGCGGTCGGGATATATGATGACGTTTTGTCTAACCTCTGTTAGCTTGCCCCTCATTCTCGTTTATGTTATCCTTCTCAAAGCATAAGGAGGCAAAATGAAGGGCCGCGTCTTTTCCGGTGCCAGGCCCACGGGCCGGCAGCACATCGGCAACTACCTTGGGGCTATACAGAACTATGTCGCGCTCCAGAAAGAATATGAATGCGTTTACTGCATTGTTGATGTCCACGCGCTGACCACGCTTAATGATCCCCAGAAGCTCAGGCAGAACATCAAAGAGATGATGCTGGACTGGCTGGCGGCGGGGCTCGATCCCAAGAAGAGCATTATGTTTGTCCAGTCTCACGTGCCGGAAGTTATGGAGCTTTACACCCTCCTCGGCATGGTCACGCCGCTGAGCTGGCTCACCCGCGTGGCCACATTCAAAGAGAAAGCGCGGCAGCAGCCGGAGAACATCAACTACGGACTCGTCGGCTACCCCGTGCTTATGACAGCTGACATACTGCTTTATAAAGCTAACGTTGTGCCTGTAGGCGAGGATCAGCTGCCCCACCTGGAACTTGCGCGTGAGATCGTGCGGCGCTTCAATACTCTCTACGGGCCCACCTTCCCCGAGCCGCAGGCCAAGATGACAACTGCCCCGCTTATTATCGGGCTGGATGGCGTGAATAAGATGAGCAAGAGCCTCAATAACGATATTGAGCTGGCGGCTACGCCAAAGGATACGCTGAAAAAAATAAAGGGCGCCTTCACCGATCCCAACCGCAAGCGCAGGGAGGATCCCGGTAATCCCAAGATATGCAACATCTGGAAGCTGCATCATTTCTTTAATCCGGGCGACGTGGAGACCATCGCTGCTGAGTGCGTGGTGGCCAAGCGCGGCTGCGTGGATTGCAAGGTGCAGCTGGCGGAGTCGGTGAACGCGGCGCTGGAGCCGTTCCGCAAGAGGCGGGAACAGCTGGCCTCGGATATGGACTATGTCGTAAACGTGTATAATGATGGAGCGGAGCGGGCGCGGGCCATAGCCGTGGAGACGCTGCGAGAGGTTAAAGAGAGGATGGGGCTGTTGTAGGGTATGAAGAGCGAACTACCGTTAACGAAGAGCCGTAAAAGCGCATTTGAAGTTGCCAGGCAGGCGGCGCTGGATGCGGGGACTATCATCATGTCGCGCTTTGCCCGGCGCAAGGATATATCCTACAAGAGCGAGGGCAAAAATAATATCGTTACCGATGTTGACCTTCTCGTAGAGAAGACTATAACGGCACAGCTCAGGAAGGCATATCCCGATTTCGGCATCATCAGCGAGGAGTCGAAGGAAATCAAAGGCAGCGCTCCCTATAAGTGGATCGTCGATCCGCTTGATGGGACGCGCAACTACGCCTACGGCATCCCGCATTTCTGCGTTTGCATCGCTCTGGTGCGGGGGGATGATGTGCTGATGGGCCTCATCTACGATCCGGTTCGGGACGAGCTGTTCCATGCGGAGAAGGGGAGCGGCGCGTATTTGAACAGCGAGTCCATATTCGTCACCAAACGCTCGTCGCTGCAGGAAGCGCTTATTTCATGCGATATGGGATATAATCCCGAGAACAGCCGAAAGTATATTGATATTTACTCCAACCTGTGGTCGAATGTGACGACCACGCGACTGATGGGCTCGGCGGCGCTGGGCATCGCCTATACCGCTTGCGCCCGGCTTGATCTGTACTTCCATGTGAGCCTCTATCCCTGGGATATAGCCAGCGGCATACTGCTGGTGCGCGAGGCGGGGGGTGTGGCGAGGCAGTTGGACGGCCGGCCGGCTGTCTACAGCAACAAGGACATCATCGTATCCAACAAGAAGATTGCGGATGATTTCCTGGCGACGATTAGCAAGAGGGGATAGATTGATCAACCCCCTTAATCCCCCAGTCATGGTCCTTCCCATTTCGGGAAGGATTCCGCGGAAGGACACCTCTTATTTAAAGTTCCGTCGCAAGAGATTCGAGTCGCTTGTAGGCCTCGCGGACACGTTCCTTGAATGTCGGGCTGAACCACAGGTTGGGGCTCATGTATATCACGTGTTCCTTGTTGTCAAGGCGCAGGCCGCGCAGCAGCTCGACCAGCTTGCCATCACCCACGCTGAAGTCGGTACCGGGCTCCGCCGCCTCCACCTCACGGAACTTGTCAACTATCAGCTGATTTAAATCGGCGTTGCCTTTCTTGCTGGTGCGGGCCAGGATGGCCTGCTGTTCCGCCGCTCCTACCAGAAGGCTCAGTTTATCGAGGTAGGCTCTCACCGGCTCCAGGCTTTTCACCCTGGCTTCGTGCCTCCAGACAGCCTGCATCTTCTCAATCCCGCGGTTGAAGGCGATCTTTTCTATGAAGTGGGTGGCGACGGCCCCGGCAACTATGCCGCCTGCACCGGCTCCGATATAAATGAGTATCTGTGTGTCCAATACGAGCTCCTGCACCCACTATATCATGAGCGATGTTTCTTGACAAAGCCTTCTATCCGCTCCAGCGCCTCCTCTATCTCAGCCATAGAGGTGGCATAGCAGCAGCGTATGTGCCCCTCGCCGCACTTGCCGAAGGCCGAGCCGGGAATCACCACCACCTTCCTTTCCCTCAGCAGCTTCTCCGCAAACTCGTCGGATGACATCCCAGTCTTTTTGATAGAAGGGAAGGCGTAGAATGCGCCGCGCGGCTCAAAGCAGGCCAGGCCGATCTGATTCAGCCCCTTCACCATCACGCGGCGGCGCTTATCGTAGTCCGCCAGCATCTCCTGCACCTGCGGCTCCCCGTTGCGCAGCGCCTCGAGCGCGGCGCGCTGAGCGATCACCGAGGCGCAGAGCATGGTGTACTGGTGTATCTTCATCATTGATTCGATCATATCGGCATTGGCCGCGGCGTATCCGATGCGCCAGCCGGTCATGGCGTAGGACTTGGAGAATCCGCCGAGCAGTATCGAGCGGTCGCGCATGCCGGGCAGGGGCACGATGGAGGCGTGTTCCGTGCCGTAGGTCAGCCGCTCGTAGACCTCGTCTGATATCACTGTGAGGTCGTTCTTTATAGCCAGTTTGGCAATCTTGGAGAGCTCATCGCGCTCCATGATGGCGCCGGTGGGATTGTTAGGATAGCCCAGCAGAATCGCCTTGGTCCTGCGGGTGATGCGCTTCTCGATCTCGCTGGCGCGCATCTCGAAATTCTTGTCGGCGCTGGATGGTATCGGCACATCGACGCCGCCCGCAAGTATGGTGCAGGCCTTGTAGGACACGTAGGTCGGCTCGGGGATGATGATCTCATCGCCCGGGTTGGTGATGGCACGTATAGAGAGGTCCAGCCCCTCGCTCACGCCGACGGTTACCAGTATCTCCGTTTTTGGGTCGTATGTCAGGCCGTAGCGTGCTTCAAGATAGCGGGCGATCTCCTCGCGCAGTTCTATGAGCCCGTAGTTGGAGGTATAGGCGGTGTCGCCCTTCTCCAGCGCCCAGATGCCGGCCTCGCAGATGTGCCATGGCGTGACGAAATCCGGCTCGCCGACGCCCAGTGAGATGACGTCGTCCATGCCGGCGATAATGTCGAAGTATTTTCTTATCCCTGAGGGCGAAAGCCCCCTGACTTTTTTAGAAACAGGATCACGTTTTACCATTTCAGTCTCGCATTTATACGGATTTCAGGCTACAGCATGAATGGCTCGCGCTTCTTGCGGCGTTCCTCGCCTGATAGAATCTCGCCGTCTTCCTTGTAGCGCTTGAGGAGGAAGTGCGTCACCGTGCCCTGCACTCCCTCGATGGTAGCCAGCTTGTTGGAGGTGAATGCTGCAACCTCGTGCATGGTCTTGCCTGTCGCCACGACCAGAAGCTCGTAGGTGCCCGACAGCAGGTACACCGTGCGCGCCTCGGGGAAGCGGTAGATGCGCTCGGCGATAGCATCGAAGCCGACATCGCGCTGGGGGGTTACCTTGACCTCCACCAGCGCCTGCACCTGATCGTCACCCAGTTTGTCCCAGTTGACCACCGCTTTGTATTTGAGGATAGTGCGGTTGGCCTCGGCTTGCTTGACGGCCTTTTTAACCGTGGCGACGGGTATGCCGGTCATGGTTGCGATCTGTTCCGGCGTCTTGCGGGCATCTTCTTCTAATATCTTGAATATTTCGTTGACTTTGGCGGCCTCTTTCATGGCGTCCTCCCTATCAGAGCGAATGACATATTTTACTTAATATAACGTGGTTAGTCCATACCTTTCGGGGGAATTATATGTAAATCGGGAGCGTTGGGGAAGTCGGAGTCAACCCCCTGGCCCCCACTCTTGGTCCTTCCCATTTCGGGAAGGATTCCGCGGAAGGACACCTCTTTTGCCCTCTCGCCCCTTGGGGGAGAGAGATGGAGTGAGGGGGAAGTAATTTTGGGGGAACCCCTTATTTTGGGACGACACATAGGTCGTCCCTACGGTTTTTGTGCCAGAACGGCGAAGGTGGTGAAATATCTGCCGCGGTAGTTGCAGCGCTGCGGGTCCCTGACGACCAGATTCGGGTTGTAATCATAGCCGTTGACGAACGTCAGGCCGGACTTCTCAATCGTATCTACGAATATTTTTTCGATATCGTAAATGCTGTAGGCTGCGCCTATGCCGTTGAACATGAAGGCTAGGCTCCAGTTGTCTGTCTTCTGGCGCTTGGGGTCGTAGGCGTCGGAGGTGATGTACAGGTAGCCGCCCGGTTTAATGATACGGCACATCTCTGAGAGAGTCTGCAATGTCGCCTCGATGAAGTCGTCGTGCGGTATAGGTTTCCACTTCTGGTCTGTATCCAGGTGTTCTATGGTGGATGTGCACGTCACAAGGTTGAAGCTATCGTCTTTGTAAGGCATGTGCAACATTGTGCCCAGATGTACGGCCACATCGTCGCGGCGGCATTTAGCACGAAATCCTTCCTTGTCAGGAGCGAAAGGCTGGGGATAATCGATTGTTACGACGTCGGCCCCCAGGCTCTTGAGGTACAGGCAGAAGGTGCTTTCGCCGGGCCCGGCATCCAGCACTCTCAAACCTTTGAAGTCGCTGATGGATGCGAGTAGCTTGCCATACTCCCAGACCTTGAGCCCTTCGATTTCCGCTTCGGAGAGGCGCGCGTTAAGATATGAGTCGAACGCTTTCACTGCCTGTGTCTGCAATGATAGCTGTTCGATACCCCTTTTATCGATGAATGTGTTCACTTTATTTCGTTTAACCGCCATATGTCTTCTTGTGTATGATAGCAAATCTCGAAGTGCTTTTCATCTTGCGGCGTTTCCGCCTTGGTCGCCTGCACGATGAAATGCTTCTCGCCCGGCTCAAGCCATTCGCGTTCGATCTTGGTGATTTCGTGTCGTTCTTTATTCCATATGAAGGATATTGGACGGTCGGCATAGCTGTGGCCGGAGTAGCAGGTGACCTTGATGTGGTGGGGTTGCTGAGTGCAATAGTTCAATCCTTCAACCCCCTGTTATCCCCCAGTCATGGGGAGATTTAAAAAGAAGGGGGACACCCCCATGTCCCCCGGCAGGAGAGAAGTCTCCTGCATCTCTTGTCTTGTGAGCAATTCATGAATCGCCCCTGCCTGTTCTTATTTACTGTGAGCACGCCGTGCCGCAACTACACGCTCAACACGTGTGCGCAACACAGACATTTCCATCAGGGTTGCCGCTCACCTGCCAATCGCACTGGTCGTCGATGACAGGCATTTCACTCATGTATTCCGGTACCAGCTTATCCCAAACTATATCGCCCGGCTGTCCGTTGGCTGTAGGCCAATCGCCGTTGGCTTCGTGATAAGCGTTTAAAGCTGTTTGGATATTGCTCTTGTCTTTCTCGCAATTTGACACATGTGCGGTTGGTGTCGGCGTCATGGTTTCTGTAGCCGTTGCCGTAGGTGTCGGTGTGTGTTCAGCTTCTGGTTCTTCGTTCGCAGCAAATACAGTAGCGATTGCTACTAAAGCTAAATATAACACGATAATTATTATAATAGGGACTTTCTTGGGAACTTTCATTATTCTATTTCCTCCTGGTTATTGCACTATTCTAATACTATTTCCTATTTTTGTCCTCTACGGCCACCATGCTGTATCCGTGTCTACATATGGATTGAAAGTGAGCGGGATCTGGTTTCCGCCATCGGTATCCATTATGAATATATCGCTGTTGCCATTATTCTCGGAGATATACAATATTTTAGAGCCGTCCGGTGACCAGAGGGGGAATTCATCAACATCGGTGTCACTGGTCAGCCAGCTAAGGTTATCGCCATCGGCATCCATCAAGTGTATATCATAGTTGTTGTTGCGGTCGGATGTGAAAGCGATTTTGCTGCCATCTGGCGACCAGACCGGGGTTTCATCCACACCGGGTGTCTGGGTAAGACGTGTCTGGTTGGTGCCGTCGGGGTTCATCACATAAATGTCGCTGTTGCCGCTGCGCCAGGATATGAAGGCGATTTTGCTGCCGTCCGGTGACCAGACAGGTGTTTCATCGATGCCGGCGGTGAAGGTCAATCGAGTCTGGTTTCTGCCATCGGCGTCCATGATATAAATCTCTCGGTCGCCGTCTCGGGTAGATGTGAAAGCGATTTTGCTGCCATCCGGCAACCAGGCTGGTTCTGTGTCGAGGTCAGGGCTACCGCCGGTGTTAAAGGTGAGGCGAGTCTGGTTTCTGCCATCGGCGTCCATAACATAGATTTCGCCGCTTCCGTCGCGGTATGAGCAGAATAGTATCTTGGCGCCATCGGGTGAAAACACTGGGTCTTGATCCCATCCCAGGTTGCTGGTGAGACGAATCTGGTTTATTCCGTCTGAATCCATGATATAAATCTCCTCGTCATTATCACGGGTAGAAACGAAAACGATTTTGCTGCCATCTGGCGACCAGGCAGGGTGCCTGTCCCCACCATTATTATAAGTGAGGCATGTCTGATGTCCGCCGTCGGCGTCCATGACATATATCTCGAAATTGCCATCGCGGTCGGTAGCGAAGGCGATCCGGCTGTCTGCAAGCGAAGGCGTCGGCGTAGCTGTAATTGTTTTTGTCGGCGTCGCAGTAGGCTGGCTGGTTCCGCTTGAGCAGGCAATTCCGGATATTAGTATTGTTCCTAATATAAGCGACAGTGATACTTTACATTTATTCATTTTCACCATCCCATTTAGCCATATCCCGAAAGGCTACTTCCAGATTTTACAACTTTGGCCTTTGTTTATGCCACTCTGTGGCTTGCTCATAAGCGTATGCTACGCGGAGCAGCATCTCCTCAGAGAATGGTTTTCCCAGTATCTGCATTCCAACCGGCAATCCGCCGGAGAAACCTGCGGGTATTGATAAGCCCGGGATGCCGGCTATATTGATCGGCAGTGTACAGATATCGCTCAGGTACATCTTTAATGGGTCGCCTGTCTTCTCCCCTATTTTAAACGGTACGGTCGGCGATGTAGGTGTGATAAGTGCATCGTATCGTTTGAACACCTCGTCGAACTCCCTCCGTATGAGGGTGCGCACTTTCTGCGCCTTCACGTAGTATGCGTCGTAATAGCCAGCTGACAAGGCATACGTACCAAGTATTATGCGACGTTTAACCTCTGGCCCAAAACCATGGCCGCGGGTCTTTTCCATGGCGTCCCATATGTTATCGCCCGCGTGAGAGTAGCCGTATTTCACGCCGTCGTAGCGAGCTAGGTTGGCCATAGCCTCGGACGGGGCGATGATATAGTAGGCGGCCAGGGCGTATTTGGTGCTGGGGAGTGATACCTCGCGGTCAACTGAAGCTCCAAGCTGCTCCAGCTTCGCGATGGCCTTATCTATTATTTTACGCACACTGTCTTCCATGCCTGCGACTAAATACTCCTTAGGTACGCCCAGTTTAATCCCCTTCAAATCGGGAATCAGAGATTTGGTATAATCGGGCACCGGTTGATTAACTGATGTGGAGTCTTTGGGGTCGTGCCCGGCAATGATGTTCATGACCAGGGCGGCATCGGTTACATCTTTTGTCATCGGGCCGATCTGGTCCAGGGAGCTGGCAAAGGCCACAAGCCCGAACCTTGAGACGCGTCCGTATGTAGGCTTCATCCCGACGATACCGCAGAA
>CAZWOG010000027.1:0-7880 GCA_964635685.1 uncultured Dehalococcoidales bacterium
CTCTTTAAAAAATACGATCTCTTCCATCTCTGGCACGTGAATGCTCCCTTATGATAATTGTGATTAAGTGTTAATCAACCCCCTGTATCCCCCACTCTTGGGGGATTTTTAAAAAAGATAGGGGACACCCCTAAGACCCCGGCAGAAGGAATCTCCTGCACCTCTTTTTGTCGACGGGGTTAGCTCGATGCTGTTCAACCCCCTGTTATCCCCCATTCTTGGGGGAAGTTTGTTAAAAAATGGTGGGCACTCCTAGAACCGGTTCTTCCGCGGAAGGGCACCTCTTTTTCATTATACGCTATAGCATGGGAAAGTAGCTCGCCTTTATCGCGGCGAAATTCTTTTGCACCTTGTCTCTGCCCTGGATAATCGAACCTAGCTCTGTGCTGTGTCCGGGGAGCACATACTCTATGTCGAGCTCCATCAGGCGTTCTATGCTCTGTTTGAGCTCCTTGCCGTCCCCGCCAAAGTCCGTCCTGCCGACACCGCCGTAAAACAGCAGATCGCCGGTTATGATCAGATGTTTTTCAGGCCAGTACAGGGAGATAGAACCTGGCGTATGGCCCGGCGTATTTATCACGCGGAGCGTAAGCTGCTTCCCCAGGTTCAGCTCTCCATCGACCAGATAGAATGAGGGCTCGAAGAATATTTCCTCTCTGGCTTTCCTGGACATATATTCGAATACCGATCCGAGGTATTCCATTTCCTTTTCATGCAGCGTGACCAGGGTCTGCTCCGGAACCCCTTCCTTTTTCTTGCTCATCTGTACAAGGGCGCGGGTCGCCTGAAAGTGGTCCCAGTGGCCATGGGTGTTTATTATAAGTCCGATATCCTCGGGCTTTATCCCATCCCGGCCCATGCTGGCCAGCAGACGCTCAAGGCAGCGTTCTTTCGTCTCGTTCATCACGTGGCCGGGGTCGATTAGGACATGGGGACGGTCGCCGCCCAGTACATCGGCAAAGACATAAGTATTGCAGTTATTGCCCTTGCCCTGCCATATATAGTGATGTAGGTTGTCAAATAGCTTCATTTTCTTCTATTCTCGTAGGTAGAGAGTGATGCGCCTCTTTGTCAGTACACCAAAGAATAGTATAATTGATATGCATAAAATTCGCCAAGTCGCAAGAGAAGATAATGGGAGAGTTAAAGAGCGCCTTTGAGAGGGCCATGGAGAAGGCTGGCAAGCTGGGCAGCCTTTCCTCAGAGGAGATGAAAAAGCAGGAGGAGCAGAGGCTTAGTACTGTTGGCCGTGCTATTGCGGATAAGTATCTCAATCATGGTCATGCTCAAGTTTTAAAGGACGATATCGAGAAATTCCGTGCTGATGAAAAGGATGTGGTGAGCAGGGGGGCACGGTTGGGGCTGGCGGAGTCGATCAGCTTTGACAAGGGCATGACGGCGGAGGCGCTCGATCGTGTGGCGGCGGGGTTGCTGACGCTGGCAACTGGCAATAAAGGTGTGATTGAAGAACTGATCAGTAAGGTGAGAGGCCTCCTGGAGGAGTTGGAGGTAGAACTGGATCGGACATACAGTAACGAATTCGGGCGTATCGAGAGTGACAAACGTGGGCTTCTGCATGAGCTGGGGATATCGGGAAGTGCCATCGCAGGGATCAATGTCGAGGGAAGCTCTGCCTGGGAACAGATTGAGAACGACCTGCGTTTGCAATACAACACAAAGCTGGAGCCGCTCAGGCGGGAGCTGTCGCAGGCAGTCGTATAACTGTATCGTGGGATTGTCGCGCGGGCGTTGACAATGAAGAACGGCCTGACTTAAGATGCAACAGGTTTGTGTTTAAAAATATATTGAGGAGAGTTGATTTATGGTAATGGCACTGGATGGCATCAAGATCATAGACCTGACCCGCTTGGGGCCAGGTCCCTTCTGCACTATGCTGCTGGCCGATATGGGCGCCGATGTGATAAAGATCGAGGCCGCCGGCGGACGCGCCTCCATGACCATCCAGACCATGGAGGATGTTACCGCGGAGCGCCGTCGTGTTTTCAATCCTGAAGGGCGCAACAAGCGCGCCATCGGTCTCAACCTGAAGACGGACGAGGCCAAGCAGGTGCTCTACAAGCTGGTCAAAGACGCTGACGTCGTTGTCGAAGAGTTCCGCCCCGGCGTGCTGCAGAGGCTCGGCTGCGACTACGATACGCTGAGTAAGATCAACCCCCGCATAATCCTCTGTTCCATCACGGGGTTCGGGCAGGACGGCCCCTACGCCCAGCTTCCTGGCCATGACCTGAACTACATTTCGATAGGAGGCGCGCAGGGCATGATCGGCCCGCGCAACGGACCGCCGGTGATGACCTTGAACCTTATCGGCGATTACTCCGGCGGCAGCTTTCAGGCGGCGCTCGGCATCTGCATGGCGCTACTCGCGCGTGAGCGCACCGGCAAGGGTCAGCACGTAGATATTTCAATGACCGACGGCGTCGTCTCTCTGATGCACGGCGAGGCGGCGGGGTACTTTGATACCGGCCGTGTCCCCACGCGTGGCGACATGCTGGTCATCGGCGGCGCACCGTTCTACGGCGTCTATGAAACCAAGGATGGCAAGTACATCACGATAGGCGCGCTGGAGCCGTGGTTCTGGAGTAACCTGTGTGAGCTCATCGACCGCAAAGACCTGCTGGCGTCCGAATGGGACTGGAACAAGTGGACACAGATGACTGAGGAGTTCAAGAAGATATTCAAGACCAAGACGCAGAAGGAATGGGTCGAGCTGCTGCGGACTAAGGACGTATGTGTCGCGCCGGTATATACGCTCGATGAGACCTTAAAAGACCCGCAGATCCTCCATCGCAAGATGGTCGTCGAGGTGGACCATCCCAAGCTGGGCAAGGTGAAGCAGGTGGGCATCGGCATCAAGATGTCGGACACGCCGGGCAAGGTGAGGAGCCTTGCGCCCAAGCCCGGTGAGCATACGGATAAGATATTGAAGGATCTGGGATATTCCAAGGCGGATATCACTAAGCTGCGCGGGTCGGGCGCTGTAGCCTAGCTTTAACGTGACAGTTCGCTGAGCGCCAGAGCCACCGCACCCAGGGGCCCGGCATCGTAGCCCAGCGATGAAATCTCAACGCGGGCCGCCTTCGCTGAAAGCTCGAAGGCGCGCTCGCGTACTGTTTTTCTGGCCGGGTTCAGCAGCATATCCCCCATCCTGGAAACCCCACCCCCTATGACGACGAGCTGGGGATTAAAGATATTGACCAGGTTGGCTAGCCCCACTCCGAGGTAGTAGCCGAGCTGCTCGATGAGTTCTTTGGCCAGCCTGTCGCCGTCCTGCGCCGCCAGATAAATGCCCTTAGCTGTGATTTTATTGCCGCTTTCCTTTGTGTACTTGGGGATTGATGTTTTAACGCCTTCCGCTATCTTCGCTTTGGCCTCGCGCTCAAGCGCCGTGCCGGAGGCCAGCGCCTCCCAGCAGCCTTTATTGCCGCATCCGCACAGCGGGCCGTTGATATCGATAATCATATGCCCTATCTCGCCGGCGCTGCCGCAGATTCCCCTGTATATCTGGCCGTTCGTTATGATTCCCCCGCCGATGCCGGTGCCTACGCTCACGTAAACAACGTGGTCGCATCCGACGGCGATACCGAATTTGTGTTCCGCCAGGGCAGCTACGGTGGCGTCATTGTCCACGAATGTTTTTACACCAAGCTCGCGTTCGAGAATGTCCTTCAGTTTAATGTTGCGCCAGCCGGGCAGATTGGGAGAGAATGTGATCAGGCCTGTTTTTACATCGATGATACCTGCGGCGCCTATGCCTACCGCCGCGATTTCACTGTCGGAGGAGACTGCCTTTATGGCATCAACGATGCGTTTGATGACAGCGTTCGGGCCTTCGCTGGCGCGGGTCTCTTTGAGCTCGCGCTTCTTGATGTTGCCGCAGCTGTCAGAGAGGACGGCATCTATCTTGGTGCCTCCCAGGTCCACTCCGACGATGAGCTTGTCTTTCATGATACCGCTAAGGATAAAACATAATCGTTGCCAGGTCAATCGAAGGTAAAAGTCGGTAGTGGGTAGTAAGTAGTGAGTAGGGATGTGTCGTGACATGTCCTCTCTGGATTCCGACTTTCACCGGAATGACGGGTTGTGTGGTAAAGAGGTGTCCTTCCGCAGAAGGACCGGGGGAACTGGGGGTGTCCCCCAGAGTAACAAGCTCCCCCAAGAGTGGGGGATATAGGGGGTTGATTAGCTGTTTCCCTTCAATTTGTCGCGGTAATGGCTGCGGAACTTGGAGAGCTTCGGATTGATAACGACGCGGCAGTACGGCTGTCCGCTATTGTGTTCGTAGTAATCCTGATGATAGTCCTCGGCTGGATAGAATTTATCGAAGGGCACGACCGCGGTTACGATCGGACTGTTCCATGTCTTCGATGATTCAAGCCCTCTAATCGTCTGCTCTGCAACCGCCCTCTGCTCGTCGCTGTGATAGAAGATCGCCGAGCGGTACTGTGTACCGACATCATTGCCCTGCCGGTTCAATGTCGTTGGATCATGTATGGAAAAGAATACGTCGAGGATTTCTTTATACGAAATAACCTTGGGATTGAATGTAATCTGAACCGCCTCGGCATGCCCCGTCCTGCCGGTGCACACCTGCTCATAGGTCGGGTTCGGCACCGTGCCGCCGCTGTAGCCGGACAGGACGCGCTCGACGCCTTTCAGTTCTTTGAACACGGCCTCGAGACACCAGAAGCAGCCGCCGGCGATGGTGGCTGTCTCCTTTGTCTCAGCTGTGGGTTTATGGCTGCCGATATCGGTCTCCTACTTCAAATTGTAGACGAAGTTGACCGCCTCCTCCCGCTCCTTCCAGCCTTTCTTGCGGTAGAACGAGCGCTGGTATGACTCGCGTTTCCTGCTGTTGATCAAAAGCAATCTGGAGCAACCCCTTTCTCGAGCTTCGCTCTCTACTGCCTTGAGCAGCTTGGTTCCGACACCATTACCGCGACACGCTTCGTCGATGAAAAGCTCCGAGAGGTAGCCTTCCGGCCCGTCGAGGAAGAGATAGGGCAGCCAGTGAGCCGACACATAGCCCACGAGCGCGCCGTCGGCGTTTTCCGCCACGTAGATGGAGTGGCTTTTATCGGCGTTGCACAGCTTGATCTCTCTGGCAATGTTTTCGGCTGTGCTGTTGTGCGGCGACGGCGTGGTATAGACGGCCCATGCGGTGCTCTTCAGTATTTCGGCGATTGCGGGTGCGTCCTTAACGTTGGCCTTTCTTATTTTAATGCTCATAGCTTATATCCGATCTTCCTCAGGAATTCCTTGCGTTTCGACAAATCCTCGCCGGTCTCTGCCTTTTTAGCGCTGTACCCGTCGATGACGCCGAGTATGCCGCGCCCCTGCTCGCTCTCGGCCACGACCACTTGGGTCG
This sequence comes from uncultured Dehalococcoidales bacterium, assembly GCA_964635685.1. Taxonomy (GTDB): domain Bacteria; phylum Chloroflexota; class Dehalococcoidia; order E44-bin15; family E44-bin15; genus JAYEHL01. Next base: position 5,387 of record CAZWOG010000027.1, read on the forward strand.
GGTTAGCGCTGGCGCAGAAGATGTGGCAGACCTCCGGCACCATTTTCACGGTGTTCAGTACGTTAAGTGGGAAGTAGCCTGATCCCAAGAATATAATGAAGGAGTGCCCGGCGCCCAATAACAGGGCGTTTTTCTTTGCCATTTTTATCAGGTCCTTGTCGGTGCCCGATGCCCGCACCAGCGTGGGGCCGCTGGCCTCGCAGAACGCCAGCCCGAACTTGATGCCCGGCACGGCCTGGACCAGCGCCTCGTGAATGTCTTCGACGCTTTTGATGAAATGCGTCTGCCCCAGGATGAAATTCATGTCCTCCGGCTTATCGATTTGAACAAGCTTAAGCTCCATATAACACCTCTCTGAAATGTGCTCGATTAACTATTGCCGTCCCAGCCGGCGAGCTGGGCCCATAGCCACCAGGCTGCGTATGCCTTGAGGTTTGCGTTCAAAGGCTGGCTGTGGGCTGAAGAGCAGTCATACCAGTCGACGCTCTCCTGATGAGAGTCCTGCCATTCGATGGCCCAGTTGCCGCCGTCGTAGTCGCAGCTGTCGGTTACGTATTTATCGCCGAAGTAGCTGCCGTCGGGGTCATAGCTCTCGATGTCTTCAAAGTTATAAAGTACCTTATTGTTGGCTGCGCAGTAATCCCTGATCTGCTGGTTCCTGACGTGCAGGTTGCCCGATAGCCCCGTGCCGTCGGTATGTCCCGTCATATAAACAAACCTCACATCGGGATAATCAATCTCCAGATCGCTCATGAGGCCGAGGTAGGTATCTATATCGTCGGCGGTTGCCGAACTCACCTGTCCGCACCAGGACCACATGACCACATTCGTCGATGGGTGTGAGTCCAGATATTCCCTCGTCGTCGATTCCCACGCCGTGAAGTCCGGGTCCCCCAGATCGCTGGCCTCGCCCAGTCCGCCGTCCTTCAATTTCAGGGCGCTGCCGGTGCCGCCTTCATTCCACTCGTATAGCTCCCCTGCGAAATCCACGAGACCTGACATGCCGTCGGTGACCTGGCTTCCGTGTGAGGTGTGTCCGTAGGCGATATGCAGGTCGCTTTTAGCTTTCTCTATCCACTCTTGCGGTATCTCGCCAATGTCGGTGCATCTGTGGTCGATAATTATTGCTCCTGCCGATGGTGTGCTGGTCGGTGTGCTTGTCTGCATGGTTGCGGTCGGTGTCGCTGCATGATTTTCATTCTGGCTTTCGTTTTTGCAGGCAGCAACAGAGGCTATGCTTACCATAACGATTATCAGAGCGTTAATACATAAAATGTTTTTCATATAAAATATCTTAACAGCGATACTGCCGTCGATTCACTACGGTCGATCGGGAATCGTATCAGGACGGTGAGCTAAGCCCACCCTACGGCTGGGTTTTCTGTTGCTGGCTTTTCAGCTTGCCTTCCGCTTCCAGCTTTTTGTACCCCTGCCATGATGGGCACCAGCTCCCGTGGAAACGAGAATCCATAATCTTGTAAAGCCTGCCGTCCTTATTTTCCCTGGCATGGTTGCATAAATGGCAGTGCTCGCAAACGCGGCCGAAAACCTTATGAACCGTCTTCATGATCTTTACTCCCTCTCATTCAGGTCGCTGTGATTATGTGAGGTTATATCATTGCAGAATCCAAGTCAAGATGTCGCAAGAAGTGCAGGCTCTTGAGTCTGCGGGTGCTAGTCCTCATCCTTTGACTCCTCGTCACCAAGCAGCGCTTTGAGGTTCTCGAAAGGCTTGTATGTAGAGCGCGACTGCCTGTCGTCCCCGGTTGGCAGAGCGACATACCCGTGGCTTTGCAGCATCCTGGTGTGCTCGTTATCATGGCAGTAGATGCAGAGCAGTTCCCAGTTGCTTCCGTCGGGGGGATTGTTTTCATGGTTGTTATCCTTGTGATGGACCGTAAGCTCCTTAAGCCGCTTGCCTGAGAACTCGCGGCCGCAATGCGAGCAGATGGGCGGGAATATCTTGAGGGCCTGGCCGCGGTAGCTCTTATCCCGCTGCTCCTGCTCTCGCCGGGCCTGAGCGATTAGCTTGTTCATTTTGTCGGAATCTTTTTTAGTGGGTGACATGTGTTGTCTTATACGTGGGACTTATGAAAATTCTATGTCCCCACCTCTCGTTGCGACCTTTTTACAGCCTTGATGAGATCCTCGTCTTTTATCCTGACAGGCGGTTTGTGTGTGTCTTTCTTGGCTTCCTGTTCCACCTCTGCCTCATGATTGTCCTTCATTTCGTGGAGCGCCTTGACGGTATAAATATCTGCGTTTTCGTCGATGACTTTGTGATGCTCTTTACATAGAAGAATTGCGTTGTAGTAGGACGTCCGCTCCGGGAAAGCATCGACGTATCTTGGAGCCTTTTCCGTTTCTCCGACTATGTGGCATTCCTCACCTAGGGCGGTGAGCTTGCCGCTAACATATTTAAGGAGCTCAACGTTGCACTTTTTGCCCCTGTAATTGTAAGAGCAGCGATTACCGGCCCTTGACCAGAGAAATT
>CAZWOG010000028.1:0-7699 GCA_964635685.1 uncultured Dehalococcoidales bacterium
GGGGACACCCCCAAACCCCCGCCAGAGGGTGATCCCTCTGGACTTCCCGATTCTGATTAACAATTGTTTAAGAGGAAGGATGGGGACATCACTAAGAAACCCGGTCCTTCCGGTACCGGAAGGACACCTCTGCATTAAATGTCACCCTGAGCGAACTAGAAGGGGCTAGGCGGAGATTCTTCGGTCGCTTATGCTTCCTCAGAATGACATCGGGATAACAAAAAGGGCGAGTTACAAACTCGCCCCTACGGGGATACGCAATACAGGGGGGCATATGGCAATATGCCCCTACATTATTATATTTCTTTGGTGAGGGTGGCCAGGAACTCCGCGTTGTTGGCGGTCTTTGAGAGCCTGTCCAGGATGCGCTCCGTGGCCTCGGTCGGGCTCTGGGAATTGGCGGCAACGAGATTGGCCACGCGGCGCAGCAGCCATATCTTCTGCAGGGTGCCTTCATCCAGTAGAAGCTCCTCGCGCCGGGTGCCGCTGCGGACCAGGTCCATGGCCGGGAATATGCGGCGCTCGGCCAGCTTACGGTCCAGGTGCAGCTCCATGTTGCCGGTTCCCTTGAATTCCTCATAGATTACATCATCCATGCGGCTGCCCGTGTCCACCAGACAGGTTGCGATGATGGTCAGCGATCCGCCCTGCTCTATATTACGCGCGGCGCCAAAGAAACGCTTGGGCGGGTACAGCGATACCGAGTCGATGCCGCCGGACAGCGTGCGTCCGCTGGACGGCAGGGCCAGGTTGTAGGCGCGCGTCAGGCGCGTGATGCCATCGAGCAGTATAAGAACATCTTTCCCGTTCTCCGCCAGCCGCTTGGCGCGTTCCAGGGCCAGCTCCGCCACCTTGGTATGGCTCTCCACCGGCTCATCGAAGGTGGAGCTTATGACCTCGCCCTTCACCGAACGCTCCATGTCGGTGACCTCCTCAGGGCGCTCGCCGATGAGGCACACCATGATGTGGATATCGTTATAGTTGGTTGCGACGCCGTTGGCTATCTGCTTGAGGAGCATGGTCTTGCCGGCCTTGGGCGGGGAGACGATGAGGCCGCGCTGTCCCCGGCCGATGGGGGCTATCATGTCCATCAAGCGCGTTGCCAGGTTGCCCTGGGTCGTCTCCAGCTTTATCATCCTGTTGGGGAATATCGGGGTCAGCGCGTTGAAGAAAGGCCGTCCCTTTGCCAGCTCAGGGTCGATGCCGTTCACGGCTTCGATGCGCAGCAGGCTGTGATATTTCTCGCCGTTCTTGGGCAGCCTTACCTGACCTGTAATCATGTCCCCGGTCTTCAGCCCGAAGCGGCGTATCTGAGATTGAGAGACATATACATCGTTGACGCCGGGCTTGAGCTTCTCCTGGTGCAGGAAGCCGTAGCCCTCGTCCATAATCTCTAGGACGCCGCCGCCGAAGATGTTGCCCTGAAGCTCGGCGCTGGCCTGCAACAGCTTCAGAACCAGATCCTGTTTCTTCAGCCCGGTATAGCCGGTCAGTCCCAGAGTCTTGGCTATCTCCATCAACTCTTCGCGTGTTTTGGACTCAAGATCGCTGATATTCATTGAATTCGCCGTATTCATTGTAGTCATGGTTTCACCTTCTTCCAATCCTCAATAAAGCGTGCTATTCCGCTGTCGGTGAGGGGATGCTTCATCATCTTCATCAATACATCGTAAGGCACGGTTGCGATGTGAGAGCCGGCCCTGGCTGCTTCTATCACGTGAAGCGGATGCCTGATACTGGCGGCTATCACCTGTGTTTTCAGGTTATATTTTGTGAATATCTCAACGGTTTCGGAGACCACATCCATGCCGCGATAGCCTATGTCGTCCAGCCTGCCGACGAAGGGGCTGACGTATGTGGCCCCGGCCCGGGCGCCGAGCAGCGTCTGGGTGGGGGAGAAGCACAGGGTAAGGTTTGTTTTGATGTTCTCCCTGGAAAGGACGCTCACGGCCTCATATCCTGCCTCCGATACCGGTATCTTCACCGTAACGTTCTTATGCCATGAGGCCAGCTCTCTCGCCTCTTTGATCATTCCTTCTACATCCAGGCTCAATACCTCAACCGAAACTGAGCCATCTACAAGAGAGCATATTTCAATTATCCTCGATTTAAGGTTCGATGGCCCTTCCTTGGCGACCAGACTGGGATTTGTGGTCACACCGCTGATAAGACCCAGCTTGGCGGCCTGCCGTATCTGCTCGATATTGGCCGTGTCCAGGAATATATGCATTTATGCTTGTCCCCGTTTGATTATTAAAAGCTCTGATTAAAGCTAATCAACCCCCTGTATCCCCCAATCATGGGGGAAGTTTAAAAATAGGGGACACCCCTAAAACCCCGGTCCTTCCGATACCGGAAGGACACCTCTTTTTAAACGTGTCATTCTGAATCCTTCCCCTGAAGGATGAAGAATCTCGACGAGATCCTTCAGCGACTTTGCGCCTCAGGATGACACCTGGTTCAACCCTCTGTGAACCCCCATTCTTGGTCCTTCCCATTTCGGGAAGGATTCCGCGGAAGGACACCTCTACGGTACGGATAGTCGTGGGCTTATCAACCCTCTGTGTCTCCCACTCTTTTGGGGATTTTAGAGAGAAGGGGAACACCCCCAAACTCCCTGCAGGAGATTCTCCTGCGCCTCTTTTGCAGAGGCTCCTTAACTATCCTACATGGGCAATAAAGGTTGCGCCCCTTCAACCAGGACGTTTTTCGCCACTGCCATGAATTCACGGACCAGTGGATGTGGGCGGGTGGGACGTGATCTGAATTCCGGGTGGTACTGGCAGCCTATCATGAATCTGTGTTCTTTGAGTTCGCAAATTTCTACCTGCTGACCATCCGGCGACAGGCCGCTGAAAACCATACCTGCGTTCTCAAAAGTATCACGGAAATTAGTATTGAATTCGAATTTCTGGCGGTACCGTTCCTGCACGGAGTTTTGATTATATATGGCGGCAGCCTTAGTTCCGGGTACAATAGTTAATGGGAACGCTCCCAGCTTGATCGTCTGGGAACACCCTGTTGCATCGCGCCGCTCCTGCAATTGATCGATCACAGGATAGGCCGTTCCCGGGTCGAACTCCGTTGAATTCGGGGTGTGCGAGCCGAGTATGTGCCTGGCGAATTCGATAATCATGGCGTGCATTCCCAGTGATGATCCCAGGTAAGGTATGTTGTGCTCCCTGGCATAGCGGGCGGCGATCATCATGCCTTCGACTCCGCGGGGGCCTACGCCTCCGGGAACGATAATGCCCTGAGCAGAGTGCAGTAAACTGTCGCCATTTTTCCCCAGGTCCTCTGCCTGAATCCATTGTATATTAACATCGCGATTATTGAATACTGCGGCATGACGCAATGACTCTTTAATAGATATGTATGCGTCCCGCAGTTCCACGTATTGACCGACCAGGGCTATAGTCACCGATTCCTTGGGTGCCTTCATCCGCTCTACCAGATTTCTCCATTCGCTGAAGTCGGCCGGGGTCCTGGGCAGGTCAAATCTTTCAACAATAAGTTCTCCCAGGCCGGCTTCTTCCAGTACGAGAGGTGTTTCATAGATTACAGGTAGTGTCGGCAAGGGCATGACGGCCCTCCGGTCAACGTCACAAAACAGTGCGATTTTGTCTCTGATGTCCTCAGTGATGGGCAGGTCACTTCTCAGAATGATAACGTCAGGCTGAATACCGATACGTCTGAGTTCGTTGACGCTGTGCTGCGTTGGCTTTGTCTTTAACTCCAGTGTGGATTGCAGGTAAGGAAGGAGCGTGAGATGGACATACAGGACATTCTTGCGACCGACCTCGCTCCTCATCTGACGTATGGCTTCAAGAAATGGAAGCCCCTCTATGTCTCCTACAGTGCCCCCTACCTCGACGATTACTACATCGGCGCCGCTCTCCTGAGCTACTTTGCGGGAACGGTTTTTTATTTCATTGGTAAGGTGCGGTATTACCTGGATTGTGCCGCCATTGAACTCCCCTCGCCGTTCCTTGGTGATCAGGTCGCTGTAGATTTGTCCTGCCGAAACGCTGGATGAAGCATTCAGGTTGGTATCGATGAATCTTTCATAATGGCCCAGATCAAGGTCTGTCTCAGCACCGTCATGCGTCAGGTACACTTCACCATGTTGATACGGAGAGATCAAGCCAGCCTCGGCGTTTAGATAAGGATCTAATTTTTGAACTGATACTGAAATGTTGCGACTCTTTAAAATTCTACCGATTGAGGCGACAGCGGTACCTTTCCCTACTGAACTAACTACGCCACCAGTCACAAAGATATACTTCGTCATCAGTTCGGTTCCTTTCAGTGAGAGGGTAGGTATATATAGATATATATAAAGAGAAGAACTACCTTCTCGTGGTATTTAAAATATAAAGAGGCAACGGGGGAATTGGGAAATTGCTCTTCTGAGGTCTAAATTATAGGGTATAGATTTTAGAATGTCAACCCTGGCAGGATACAGGATAGTCGATGTATTATCCGAACCCCCTGTTGTCCCCCAAACTTGGGGGATATTTAATTTAGGCTAGGGGACACCCCTGTAACCCCGGCAGGAGAAATTCTCCTGCATCTTTGATGATAACCGCTGGGAGTTTTCCTTCTATTAGGTAAAAGGACTGTGTTATAATGTGCTAACTCGAAAAGGGATGAGAGGTGCAATCGAATGCGGGTCGCGATAATCGGGTTGGGGCTGATTGGCGGATCTATGGGATTAGCCTTAAAGGCATCCGGTGCAGAGGTAGTAGGATACGCAAGGCGTCCAGAAGTAGCCTCTTCAGCCCTGGAACGCGGGGTTGCAGACAGGTGCGGTCGCGACTTGCCATCGACGATTAAAGGTGCGGAAATAATAGTTATCGCAACCCCGGTCCTCACTATAAAAGATGTGTTTACCAGTATAGCTAAAGATCTCCCAAAAGGTGCAATTATCACTGATGTTGCGAGTACGAAGGTAGATGTCATGAACTGGGCCGAGAAATACCTTCCTGCTAAGGCATGCTTTGTAGGGGGGCATCCCATGGCTGGGAAAGAGGTCTCCGGCATAGCTGCCTCTGATGTCAACCTGTTCCGCGGCTGCACGTATTGTTTAGTTCCCGGGAAAAACTTTAATGCTGAATCGCGAAAAAAGCTGGAAGATATGGTTAAGGTGATAGGCGCCAGGCCATTTTATATAGATGCGCAGGAACATGATACACTCGTCGCAGTAGTCAGCCACCTTCCGCACCTGGTATCTGTAGCCCTTGTAGAGGCAACCGTAAATGATGCTAACTGGTCCGCTATGGCTAAGCTGGCTGCTTCAGGTTACAAGGATACAACTCGTTTAGCATCCGGCGATCCAAGGATGAGCCGTGATATATGCCTAACGAATAAAAAGCCTATCCTGGATGCTATAGACAACTATATCCGTAGTCTTAATGAATTGCGCCGTTTGATAAGTGACGGCGATCAGAAAATAGAAGAGTACTTTATACAGGCTAGAGAAGCAAGGGAGGGCTGGTTGCGCCAGAAATGATGTGTTATGGATAAATGTTTGACGGGCCGCAAATGCCTGCGGGGAGACATTATAACTCCCGGCGACAAATCAATATCGCATCGCGCCCTTATTCTAAACAGCATTGCCAAGGGCAAGTCACGTATAGAGAATCTGGCCTCCGGTGATGATGTACGTTCGACCATGTCCTGTCTGAGGGCGCTGGGTGTGAATATAAGCGGGCAAGGGGAGATTTTCACGGTCAACGGAGTCGGGCTTGAAGGGTTCAGGTCTCCTGACGATGTGCTTAACGCTGGCAATAGCGGCACGACGATGCGCCTTCTTGGCGGGTTGCTGGCGGCTCAGCCGTTCTTCTCGGTTATCACCGGGGATGATTCTTTACGCTCGCGTCCCATGGATCGCTTGATTCATCCGTTGCGTCATATGGGTGCGGATATATGGGGCCGAAAAAATGACTCGCTCCCGCCGTTGGCGATAAAAGGTCACAGGTTGAAAGGGATAACGTACAAACTTCCGGTCGCCAGTGCGCAAATCAAGTCGGCGATATTGATTGCCGGACTTTTCGCTGAAGGTAAGACCACTCTTATAGAGCCGACGGCTTCTAGGGATCACACTGAGCGTATGATCAGCGCGCTGGGTGTAAGAATAACGCGTGATGAGAAGACTATAGAACTGACTCCCTCTGCTCCACAGGCGCCTGTTGATGTGTCGGTACCGGGTGATATCAGCTCGGCGGCTTTCTGGCTTGTTGCCGGTGCAATACATCCTGATGCAAAGCTGCGGGTTTTGAATGTGGGTATCAACCCAACAAGGGCGGGGATAATCGATGTCCTTCTGGATATGGGGGCCAAGCTGAAGGTGGATCGTGTTGTCAAGGAGGGGGGCGAGCCTGTCGCCGATGTCTCGATTGAAACAAGTGAGTTGATAGGCATAAGGATCAGAGGCAACATGATCCCGCGGATAATCGATGAGATACCCCTCATAGCTCTGGCAGGTGCGTGCGCTACCGGTACTACAGTGATACGGGGTGCTCAGGAGCTGCGGGTAAAGGAATCGGACAGAATCCGTACAACAGTGACCGAGTTATCCAAGCTCGGTGTCGATATAGAGGAATTATCTGATGGCATGGTAATCAATGGCAGCGGTTCTATTAAGGGGGGTGATTGCGAGAGCCATGGCGATCACAGGCTGGCGATGACACTGGGAATTGCATCTCTAGTGGCTCAGGGAGAAGTGATAATCCATAATGCAGAGTTAGTGACAGTTTCTTATCCCGGTTTCTGGGAGGAACTTGAGAGGATTACCGGATAGAGAATTGAGAAAGGCTAGGCGGCAGAATAAGGCATGAATGCAGAATTGGTACATGTTGGCTTCGGCAACGTTATAGCTATCAATAAGGTCGTCGCGATGGCGCATCCGAATTCGGCTCCGATGAAGCGGATGGTGCAGGAGGGCAAGGTGGAGGGTTTGGTTATAGACCTCACCAGCGGCAGAAAAACAAAGGCAGTGATAATAATGGATAGCAACCATATTGTGCTGGTGGCGATAGCTCCGGAAACCATTGCCGGCAGAGTGACAGTGAGCCGGGGAGAGTAATTCTGAAAGCAGAAGTTTCTTTCAGTAAGGGGCCTTTGTTGTTCGTGCTCTCCGGCCCGTCTGGGGTGGGCAAGGATGCTGTTCTGGTGCGGGTAAAATCGATTGCAAGGTCGATGCGCTTTGTCGTGACGACAACTACCAGACCTAAGCGTGAGGTTGAGTCTAATGGTGTTCACTATGATTTTGTTTCACGGGGCAAATTTGAGAGCATGATTAAAAAGAAGGCACTTCTGGAGTGGGCGGAGGTATATGGGAACTATTATGGGGTGCCGCGGGGTCAGGTGGAACGGGCGTTTAAACAAGGGTTTGATGTTATGGTGAAGGTGGATGTGCAGGGGGCTATGACGATAAAAAAAGTTATGCCGCAGTCCGTATTGATTTTTCTGGCGCCGCCTTCAATAGAGGAGTTGGAAGAACGCTTGAGGAAAAGGAATACCGAGTCATCTGCCGAATTAAACAGACGTATCGCTACGGCAAATGATGAGATGGCTCAGGCAGAAATGTTTGATTATGTTGTGGTAAATCATAAAGTGGAAGATGCCGTAGCTGAAATCATGAATATTATTGCTGCTGAAAAGGTACATAACAAGCCCAAGGGAAAGGGTTGATTAA
>CAZWOG010000029.1:0-7692 GCA_964635685.1 uncultured Dehalococcoidales bacterium
GTCCGGCCTTCGAGTCTAGCGCTTTATCAAGGTCATCGGGGGTAAACACCTGTTTACCATCTACGCTGAGGATGGTATCGTTTATCTGCAGGCTGGCGTTGGCGGCGGGTGAACCTTCGTAGACATTTGTGATGCGCGGGGCATGCTCCACCGGGCGATCGAGCGGCAGCATGTATGACAGCGGCAGCAGCCAGAGCGGGAAAAGTATCATCGCTATCGAGCCGGCGCTGAGGACAATGAGCCTTACTTTCGGCTTCTTGCTGGCCAGGCTGTCGGGAATGGAAGGATCCTCCTCACCGGCCATCTTACAAAAGCCGCCCAGCGGTATCCAGTTGATGGACCACTTGGTGCCGCCCCGGTCGAAGCCCCACATGCGCGGCGGCAGCCCGATGCCGAATTCCTCCACCTTTATCTTGGCCATTTTGGCGGTGATATAGTGACCAAGCTCGTGGATGATAACCAAAAACGTTAGTATGGCGAGGAAAATGACTATCGAAATAAATATGCTCATCCTGCAGCAACCTTCCTGGCCCAATCGTCGGCTGCGAGTATGTCCTCAAGGGATGGCTTGGAGGTGCCGCGATGTCCGTTGAGGGCTTCGGATATTATCCTCGGTATATCTGTGAATCTTATTTGACCTTTGAGGAATCTGTCAACTGCCACTTCATCGGCGGCGGAAAGCACCGCAGGGTATGTTCCTCCCTTGCGGCTGGCCTCAAACGCTAGTCTAAGGCAGGGGAATCTGTCGATATCCGGCTTCTCGAAGGTGAGGGCGTTTTCGATCGAGCCGCTCTTCATGTTGAGAAAATCGATGCGAGGAAGTGTTTCGTTCAGCATGCGCTCGGGGTAGAAAATGGCGTACTGTATGGGGAAGCGCATATCCGGTATGCTAAGCTGCGCCTTGACAGAGCCGTCAACGAATTCAACCATGGAATGTATTATGCTCTGCGGGTGGATCACCACGTCGATGTTATCCATAGGCGTATCGAAGAGCCAACTGAGCTCTATAGCCTCAAAGCCTTTGTTCATCAACGTTGCGGAGTCGATAGTTACCTTGGGGCCCATGTTCCATGTGGGGTGTGCCAGTGCCTGCTCGGGCGTCACCGCACCCAGTTTCTTAGTCGAAAGATTGCGGAACGGGCCGCCAGATGCTGTCAGGATGAGTCGCCGCACAGTCTTGGCTTCTCCTTGAAGGCATTGCCATATGGCGCTGGGCTCGCTGTCTATCGGCATTATTCGGACGCCATGCCTTTTCGCTTCGGCGGTAACGACCGACCCTGCCGCCACCAGCACCTCTTTGGTGGCCAGGGCGATGCTTTTCTTAGCCCCGATCGCCGCCAGCGTGGGCTTGAGCCCGGCTATTCCAGATATTGCGATAACAACAAGGTCGACATCGGGATGTGAGGCTATCTCCTCTGCTGTCGTTACTTCGCAATTGAATTGCTTTAACTTGCGTTGTTCTTGTGAAGATTCGATCGAGACCAACTCAGGTTTGAACTCCTCGACCTGTTGCGCCAGAAGGTCGGCGTTCGCACCGGCGGCCAAGCCAATAATACGCAGCCGTTCGGGGAAAGAGCGCACAATATCCAGTGTTTGCCTGCCGATGGAGCCTGTGGAGCCCAGGACAGCTAATCGCTTTGTATCACTACCCATGTCACAAAGTAGTATACAACAACTACAGTGAACAGAATACTGTCAAGACGGTCGAGGATGCCGCCGTGACCGGGCATGCAGTTGCCGGAGTCCTTAACGCCGGTGCTGCGTTTCAGTAGGGATTCGGCAAGGTCGCCGAGCGGAGCGAAAATACCGATCAGTATACCTAAAACTGCCGACTGCCAGTAGGGTAGTTTGAGTGTCGGCAGGAATGTGCCGAGGATAATAACTACTGCTATTGCTCCTATGAAGCCGGCAACGGCTCCTTCCCATGATTTGGCGGGGCTGATTCTGGGAGCCATACGATGTCGGCCCCATTTCAAACCGCAATGGAAGGCTACGGTATCTGAAACGACATTACCAACTATTGTAAGTATTACCCAATCCCTTCCGCTTTCAAGCAGCCTCATGGGTACGAAATGGCTCAGCATCCAGCCGAGATATAGTATGCCGACAATAAGCCAAGCCCAATTAATCGCAGCATTTTTTGTATCAGATTGGAAAACAAGCCAGATTAACGGTAAGGCCACTGAAGCAGTCAGCAGTGGAGCGGTGTATTTCATCTCAAAGTGGGCCATAATGATGAATAGAAGCACCCCTATCGTGCCGAAGATGGTAATGGGATGTATTTTAGTGACGCCGATTAGGGGGAAGAACTCGAATGATCCCAGAATAGCGATTGCTGCTATGAAGATGGAAAAAATCGGGTCGCCGAACCATGTGACAGCGAAGACTATTGCCCCCAGAAAAAGCCCACTGAGCCAGCGTTTCAGCATCATATTGTTGTTCAGGCCTTAACTTTATTTCTGAGACCACCGAAACGTCTCTCCCGATCGCTGAAATCGGCCAGCGCTTGTTCTATCTCATCTGGACCAAAGTCCGGCCAGAGGGTGGGTGTGATGTAATATTCGCTGTAGGCGGCTTGCCATAGAAGGAAGTTGCTTATGCGCATCTCACCGCCGGTGCGTATGATCAGATCGGGATCGGGAAGGTCTGCGGTGTACAGATATTTTGATACCAGGGCGTCGTCTACCTCGTCAGGTGTGATGCCGTCCTGGATGATACGCTTAACCGCATGGACAATTTCGGAGCGTCCGCCGTAGTTAAATGCTATACATACGGTGAGCTTCTTGTTGTTTTCCGTCAGCTCTATTGCTTGGCGTACCTTGTTCTGCAGCCGTTGTGAAACTCCGTCGCTCCTGCCGATGTGCACAAGCCTTACGCCATCCGCATGCAGGCTTTGTACTTCTTTATCGACACTTTCTTCTATCAGACGCATGAGTCCGCGAACCTCCTGGCTGGGGCGACTCCAGTTTTCGGTGGAGAAGACATACAGAGTGACATACTTTACGCCGTGGTCGGCAAGGCATTTAATTATGCGGTGGATATTATTTGTCCCCGCTTTGTGGCCGGCCAAGCGGGGTAACTTGCGCTGTTTTGCCCATCGGCCGTTGCCATCCATAATAATGGCGACGTGTCGGGGGATATGGTTACTTATAGGGTTTGCCACTAGACCTCCAATAGCTCAGTCTCTTTATCTTTGGCTATCTGGTCTGTTTGGGCGATGAAGCTATCTGTGATCTCCTGGAGCTTATTTTGGGCACGCTTCTGTTCATCCTGGGAGATTTCTTTTTCCTTCTCCAGGTCCCTTATCATTTCTAGCGAATCTCTTCTGACGTTCCTCAGAGCGATCTTCCCTTCTTCTGTCCGTTTGTGTACGGACTTGACCATCTCCTTGCGGCGCTCCTGTGACAGCGGTGGTATGGGTAACCTGATGATATGTCCGTCACTGCTGGGATTAAGGCCGAGGTCCGATTTCTGTATAGCCTTGGTAATATCTCCTAATGTAGCGTTGTCCCACGGCTGAATAATAAGCAATCGCGCATCTGGGGCTGAGATGGTAGCTATCTGTTTAAGCAGTGTCTGTGTGCCATAGTAATCTATCTTGATATTATCGAGTATCATGGGTGTTGCCCGTCCGGTGCGTATCCCGGCAAGGTCTCTCTGCAGGACTTCGATGCTTTTGCTCATACGGGCTTTTGCTTCTGAAAGTATTTCCTCAATCATAATTTACCTCTGGCTGCTAACTATAGTGCCGATGACATCCCCCTGTACAGCATGGACAATGCTATCGCGGGTGCCTATATCGAAAATAAAGATAGGCAGGTTGTGCTCCATACACAGCGACATTGCAGTAGCATCTGTTACCTTCAGGCGCAGTTTCAGAGCCTCATTATGGCTTATGCTGTCGAATTTCTTAGCTTTCGGGTTTTTTTGTGGGTCTGCATCGTATACACCATCTACCCGGTGTTTGGCCATCAGCAGGACATCTGCACCTATTTCAATAGCTCTCAAGGCTGCGGCAGTGTCTGTAGTCATGTAGGGATTGCCGGTGCCGCATGCGAATATGACCACACGCCCCTTTTCAAGGTGACGCAGGGCACGGCGGCGAATGAAGGGTTCGCAGACTGCTTCGACCGGTATCGCACTTTGAATGCGGGTTATTACATCGATCTTTTCAAGGGTATCCTGCAACGCGAGCGCGTTCAGCAGTGTGGCCAGCATGCCGGCGTAGTCGGCATTGGTGCGTTCCATGCCCATCTCTTGAGCGGCTGAGCCACGCCATATGTTGCCACCGCCAACGACAACGGCGACTTCCACCCCCATCTGGACGACTTGCTTGATTTGAGAGGCAACGTCAGATACCCTGGCGAAGTCGATGCCGTATTGTTCATCCCCAGTTAGTGCTGCCCCGCTTATTTTCAGCAGGACACGCTTGTACCGGGCTTTTTTCATACGTTAAGTTCATCCTTTCCCCAGTTCGAAGCGAGCGAATCTGCGTACCTTTATATTTTCACCGGTCTTAGCTATGACCTCGGTGATAATATCCTGAATGCTTCTCTGCGGGTCTCGGATGAATGGCTGGGAGAGCAGACATACCTCTACAGGATTCACGTCTGCGCGGATCTCGGCGGGAATGGCATCAACACTGACGAAGCGCGGGTCGGTGGCTGTTACCTGCATGGCTATATCATGGACCAGCGCCTTGAAATCTTCAGTGCGCGCCACAAAATCGCTCTCGCAGTTTATCTCGACCATGGCACCGATGCGGCCTCCGTGGACATAAACATCGATTAAGCCATTCTTTGCTTCTCGTTGCGCTCTTTTTTCAGCCTTGGCGAAGCCCTGTTTCTGCAGGATTTCCAGGGCTTTTGTCATGTCCCCATCGACTTCTTGAAGGGCACATTTGCAGTCCATAATCCCGGCCCCGGTGATGTTGCGGAGTTCTTTTATCGTCTCGGTTGTTATATTGCTTTTAGTCATTGCGTCTCGACTTTCGGCTAAGGGTTATTCTCTAGAGGTTATTTGGCTTCAGGGGCTGCATTGTCCTCTTTTTTGACTTCAGTTTCTGATGGCTTTACTTGTGCAGGCTCAATGTCGGAATTTGCAGTTTTAGCGGCAGCCTCTGCTTCGGTTGCGGCTTTGCTTGCGGCTGCCATCTCGCTTGCTGTGCCGAACCCGCCCTCCGGGGTAAACGTCAGTACTTCGTGAACCGACTCTTCTTCATATACCATAGAGGCTAGCTCGCGGGCTTGACGGCCTTCGAGAACTGCACTTGCTACGCAGCTGCATATGAGTCTTACGGCCCTGACGGCATCGTCGTTGGCCGGTATGGGGTAGTCAATTTCGTCGGGGTTACAGTTGGTATCCACTGCGGAGACGATGGGCACTCCCATGCGCCGCGCCTCGGTAACTGCTATCCGTTCTTTGGCAGGATCGATGATAAAAATAGCCCCTGGGAATTTGGTCATCTCTTTGAAGCCGCCCATCTGCCTATTGAGGCGATCGATCTCTTTATTAAGTTTCAGGGCTTCTTTTTTAGGTAAAACTTCGAACTGGCCGCGCGCTTTCTGATCCTCGAGCCGTACCAGGTAGTCTATCCTTGATTGTATCGTATCGAAGTTTGTAAGCATGCCACCAAGCCAGCGCTGGTTCACATAGGGCATGCCGCAACGTTTAGCCTCCTCCTCGATGGATTCTTTTGCCTGTTTCTTGGTTCCTACGAAAATAATATCTTCGCCTTTGGCAACAAGGTCTTTAATGAAATCGCCAGCTTTGTGTAGCAGCGTTGCGGTCTGCTCGAGGTCGATTATATGAATACCATTTCTGGCCGTAAAGATATATTTTTCCATCCGCGGGTTCCATCGGCTTGTTTGATGACCGAAATGGGCACCTGCGGCTAATAGCGATTTAATCGATATCTCTTCAGGTTCAGCCTTTTCCTCAGGCTTCTCTTCAATCTTCTGTTCTTCCATGCTCTCCCTTCGTGACGATGCTATATGTGCACAATAGCAGAGCATAGTATAACATAGGGTAGTTTGCAAGGCAATATCGTTGAAAAAGCGGCATCTCTTGTGTTATATTGGACGCGAGGAGGGATCGCATAGTGGTCTAGTGCGGCCGCCTGCTAAGCGGTTACCCTGGGTAAACTGGGGTCGAGGGTTCGAATCCCTCTCCCTCCGCCACTAAATTCCAAGGAAATCCCCGATCTGGAGCCTTAAAGTGTCTTACTACCACATTTGGACGATTGGTTGTCAGATGAACAAAGCCGACTCCGAAAGCATCGCCGCTTTTCTGGAGCAGTGTGGTTATCGTTCAACCTCAAAAATCGATGATGCTGATATAGTTGTGCTCAATAGCTGTGTAGTGCGGCAGGGCGCCGAGAGCAAAGTCGCTAATAAGATCGATGCTCTGAGGCGACTCGATGCCGATAAAGTATTAGCAGTGACAGGCTGCATAGTCGATGCGAAGGTCGACGGCTTGCAAAATCGCTTCCCTCGCGTGGATGTGTTCTTTGGGCCGCAGGATGTTGGAAGGCTGTCGGAGTATCTGCAGGGTCGGGGACTAGTAGAGTCGAACGCGGTTACGCAAAACCTTCCGGTCAAAGCAAATATCAGCTCGCTTATTAACATAATGCATGGCTGCAATAATTTTTGTTCTTATTGCATCGTGCCGTACCGCCGCGGCAGGGAGGTGAGCCGCCCGATGGCGGATATCGTGAGCGAAGTCGAGTCGGTTGTCGAACGCGGCGCCAGGGAGGTCGTGCTACTGGGGCAGAACGTCGATTCATATGGGCACGGCTTGGCAGGCAGCCCGACGCTGGCCGGCTTGCTGGAGGAATTGAACCGAATCGATGGCCTGGCGCGCATCCGTTTCCTGACCTCGCATCCTAAGGATATGGGCGAACAACTTATCGCAGCCATCGCCCGGCTTGATAAAGTCTGCGAGCATCTGAGCCTGCCGTTTCAGTCAGGGGATGACGATATTCTTAAAGCGATGCATCGTGGATATACTAATGCGCAGTACCGCCGCCTGGTCGGACGCATTCGCAAGGCTGTGCCGGACGTAGCGTTGAGCACTGACGTCATCGTCGGTTTCCCCGGGGAGAGCGAAGAGCAGTTCGATGAGACACGCAGGATGATTGAGGATATCCGGTTTGATACGGTACATATCGCTTGCTACTCGCCGCGTGCGGGGACGGTTGCCTCTCGCGATCTTGCAGATGATGTCCCTGCATCAATCAAAGTGAAACGCCGCAAAGAACTCGAAGCCCTTCAGGAGGGAATAGCGAGTGAGATAAACAGCGAGCTGGATGGGTGTGTGGTCGAAGTGCTGGTAGAGGGGAGGAAAAAGGGCAAGTGGTGGGGGCGTACACGCACCGACAAACTGGTGTTCTTCACCGATCCGGACGATTATCTTGGTCGGCTTGTTAAGATTCGGATCGAGGGCACAAGTCCGTGGTCGTTGCAGGGGATTGTATCTTCGATTTAGAGTCGTGTCGTCTTCATACATTACGTCGGCGATTCTGATATGATATACGCAGTTAAGGCTGGTCGTGATGGTCGAAAAGAAATCAGAATCCAAGGATTTCGAGAGTATCAGCAGTAGGATCGCCGAGCTGAAGAAGTCGCTAAATGCGGTGGTCGTGGCGCACAATTACCAGCGCCCCGAGGTGCAGGACGTCGCCGATTTCACCGG
>CAZWOG010000030.1:0-7565 GCA_964635685.1 uncultured Dehalococcoidales bacterium
CCATTCTGAAATACACGTTCACATACTATATTACTGTGGCTGTTGAGCAGACTGTATATTGTCTGAAAACCGAGGCTGGACATACCCACGTGATACGTGTTGGGAAATATCAAAGCGATTGGTATCTTTCCACCCCAATCCTTGATGGTTGTGCCTCGCTCTTGGGAGAGCCATAATCGAGATGGATTGTCTCCGTTCATGTCACGCAATCACGGTTGACGGATCATTTTCCCATTGCCCACAATGGCGATCTCAATAATTTTGCCGCAGCCGGGGCAGGTCATTGTGAGGTTGATCGGCCGTGACATTGCTCGCTCGGCGATAGCACTGACCGTGGTATCGATATCGTCGAGGCGCTGGTCAAGGGTATCTAGCTTTTGTTGGAGTTGTTCTATAGATTGGTTTGCGAAACGATCGTTTTTTTGTGCCAAAAGTTCCTCCTCAATTAATAGCTAGGTACACTATGCCCATGATTAATAATGCTAGTGCTATCATAAAGCAAATCCACCCGCCTATACGCAGGGCACTGCTCTCAATGTGAAAAGATCCATAGTCTTTTACGTCTGTACGCTGGCATATTGCATCGTCAATCTTCCTGTCTTCATACTTAGCCCTTAAGAAAGCAAGTATAAACAGTATTAAGAAAATTCCAGCTATACCTATCATGATGTAGGCGTCATTAGGCATTATACACCCCTCCCTTTAACTGCATTTTGTATAGCCGCAGCTGTGACAGATCTGGCATCCTTCCTGATACACTAACAATCCTCCACAATCGGGGCACTGTCCTCCCATATTGACTGTGGGCGTGGGATCAACCGCATTAGTAATTTTCTTGGGTATACTGTCAATAGCAGGCTTGTCGCCGTCGAGGCCGTTTATTCGATTCCCGAGCACGCTCGCTATAGCATCCGGACAAGATAGGATTGAATGTCCTTGTTCCCAGGCAATCGATGGGCATCTTATGCCGCGAATGTGCTTGACTACGGCGGAGGCGTCTACACCCGATCGCAATGCCAGGGATATTAACCTGCATGTAGATTCGAGCTGTGCTGAAGCGCAGCCACCAGCTTTGCCGAGGCTGGAGAATACTTCGCATATACCGTGCTCATCGGAATTGACGGTCACATAGATATTGCCGCAGCCGGTAGCCACCCTTTCAGTAACTCCATTAGTCACTCGTGCCCGCTTTCTGGGCTCGAGAGTCCTGGCTTCGTCCTTATATTTTCCCGATACGCTCAGGACCTGTTTATCCTTGCTCTTATCTCTATAGATAGTTATTCCCTTACACCCCTCACTATATGCCATCAAATACGCCTGCGAAATATTATCCTTGGTGGCGTTCTGAGGAAAGTTTATTGTTTTTGAGACGGCATTATCGGTATATTTTTGAAAAGCGGCTTGCATCTTAACATGCCATTCCGGGCTTATATCGTGGGCAGTGACAAAGGTTCGTTTCACGTTTACAGGGATGCCTTCAATGTTATGCAGGCTGCCTTTGGAGGCCAGTTCTCTCATCAGATTGTCGGAGTAGAAAGCTTCTTTACGGGCTATCTCGTCAAAATAGGGATTGACCTCCAGTAATGCGTCGCCATCCAGTATGTTGCGTATGTAGCTCAACGCAAACAGCGGTTCGATACCGCTCGAACAGTTAGCTATGATGCTCAATGTCCCAGTCGGGGCGATAGTCGTACGTGTTGCGTTTCGCACTCTCGGGCCGCCTTTTATCCCATATTCGCTGCCATCGAATGCAGGGAAGACGCCTCTTTCTTTTGCAAGATTTACTGATGCATCGGTTGCAGTCTTATCGATGAACTGCATTACATCTTCAGCTATGTTCAACGCTTCTTCAGAATCGTAAGGAATGCCTAACTTTATCAACAAATCGGCGAATCCCATGATCCCCAAACCGATCTTTCGTGTCTTTTTAGTCATCACCTCTATCTCAGGCAGAGGAAACTTGTTTTTATCGATCACATTATCTAAGAATCTCACGGCGATTTTAACTGTCTCCCCTAACTTGTCATAATCAATGCCCCTCTTTTCATCGTTTACCATACGGGCCAAGTTGATTGAGCCCAGATTGCAGGACTCGTAGGGGAGCAGTGGTTGTTCTCCGCAGGGATTGGTACTCTCGATAGTTCCGAGATCTTTATTAGGGTTATCCCTGTTTATACGGTCGATGAAAATAAGGCCGGGATCTCCAGTTTTCCATGCCATTTCCACAATCGTGTCGAAAACCTTTTTTGCGTTGAGCTGTCCGTATAGCGATCCGTCTTTGGGGTTAATAAGATTATAGTCGCTGCCGGATTCCGCTGCTTTCATGAACTCGTCGGTCACTGCGACCGAGAGGTTGAAATTAGTTAGTGTATCTTCCTTCTCCTTTGCCGTGATAAATCTTTCTATATCCGGATGGTTTACACTGAGGATGGCCATATTGGCGCCGCGGCGCATCCCTCCCTGCTTGATGACATCTGTGGCTGCGTCGAAGACCTTCATGAAAGAAACGGGTCCGCTGGCTACCTTCCCGGTGGAACCAACGGTGTCTCCTTCCGGCCTCAACCTTGAGAACGAAAAGCCGGTGCCGCCTCCGCTCTTGTGAATGAGCGCAGTATATTTGATTGCATCGAATATTCCCTCCATAGAATCATCGATGGGGAGAACAAAACATGCGGATAGCTGCTGCAGCTCGCGGCCGGCGTTCATCAGGGTGGGGGAGTTAGGCAGAAATTCGAGATTGGCTATCAATCGATAAAACTCTTCCTCCCAGTACTTGGCATCTTCTTCCGTTCCGTATATGAGCTCGGCCGAGGCGATGTTATGAGCCACCCGCCTGAACATATCGTACGGCGTCTCGATGGCTTTGCCTTGGTCATCGGTTTTCAGGTATCTCTTTTCAAGCACCCTCATCGCGTTTTCCGAGAATTTTAACGCCTCTGAACTGGTCGCGATTTTAGTTCTGACTACCTTTGTTTTCGTTTTCTTTGGCGCGGCGATCTTTGGAGTTTTCTTCACGGTTTCAACAGGTTTTTCTTCAACAGGTTGTTTTTCATATTCGCGTTTAGCTTCATGCTTAGCTTCAGCCTCTTGAGGCTTTACAGTGTTTGAGGGCTCATTTGTTTCAGCGATGACTTGTTTCAGTGTGGTTCGAATGTCACCAGGACTGAGACGCCATTCAGGGATGTCGACTTCCATTCCTGGAAATCTCTGATATTCCTGTTCCAGACGCTGCATTACAAGTTTCGTAAATTGGTCCATCAGATTACGGTCCGATATGCCTTCAGATTCGCAGTAGCGAAATACCTCATGAGCTATCTTGCTTTGAAACGGGAGCGTGCTGTTTTTTCTGGCCGAGTTTGCTGCCATTATTTTTCTCCTGAGATTTTCGTACCAACTTAGTAGAAATCGAAGTATTACTATTTATTAAGCCGATCCCTCTATCGGCAAACAAAGGTAGCTGGGTGGTGGAATTCTGCAGCGGCGCTTGTTTGGCGTAGGCATCGGCTTCAGCACGGACTTCGTCTATGTCGGTGAAGTTACGATAAACGCTGGCGAATCGTATATAGGCGATCCCATCCAGTTGGCGAAGACGCTCCATAACGATATCTCCAATTATTGAGGCCGGAACCTCAACGCTTCCTGATTTCCGTAGCTGAAGTTCGATTTCATCGACCATCTGCTCTATCGTTTCCTGAGAAACCGGGCGCTTGGCACAGGCCATCTTGATACCATTAGCCATCTTGTCTCTGCTGAACTCCTCATGCCGTCCGTCTTTTTTTATTACCATGAGAGAGGCGGTTTGCAGTCTTTCGTAGGTGGTAAAACGCGCATCACATTTCAGACACTCACGGCGCCGCCTTATAGTATCGTTGACATTGCGTGAGTCTATGACTTTTGAATCGTTATAACTGCAATACGGGCATTTCATCTTATATGACACATCATATCGAGGGGTGCGGAAAAGATACCACAATATATAGTGGTTTGTCAATACCTTGTATCTATATGTAGTGTGTGTGGCACATTAAGAGCAGTGTTAAAATGCAGTAAGTCAATAGTGTATCATGAAGTTTGCGCGTAATAGGCAGGCTTACATATTCGATATTCAGGTATAAAAACAGCAAGGCCGTAGATCGTTTCTTGACCTACGGCCTTACAATAACCCCAATATTAGTCGGGATTATAAACGGGTACTATTTGCGCAGACGGAAGACACTCTTCTTTGGCTCAGGTGGCGGGGTATTCTCCATCATCTGGCGCTTGACCATTGGACTGCGCAGGAATGTCGGTATATCCAGCGCTGCTTCGGCGT
Source organism: uncultured Dehalococcoidales bacterium (assembly GCA_964635685.1). GTDB lineage: Bacteria > Chloroflexota > Dehalococcoidia > E44-bin15 > E44-bin15 > JAYEHL01. The sequence goes on from CAZWOG010000030.1 coordinate 4,313, forward strand.
CTTCTCCTTGCATCAGCCGTTGTAACTCTTGGTCCTTGCCAACTATCTTCTTTCCCTTGTATGTGGCATTGAAACCGGTAGCAATCAGCGTGATCTTCAATTCATTTTCCATTGATGAATCGAATGTCACACCGAATATGATGTTTGCTTCCGGGTCCACAGAATTACGTATGACTTCTGCAGCCTCGTTCACCTCGAACAGGGTAAGGGAATCGCCGCCGGTGACATTGAATAGAACACCTTTGGCTCCATCGACCGATACATCGAGTAACGGGCTCGCCAGTGCATCATTAGCAGCATCAACGGCACGGTGCTGACCGCTGCCATGCCCGATGGACATCCACGCCTGGCCGGCCTCTTTCATCACTGCCTTGACATCTGCAAAGTCGAGGTTGATCATTCCAGGTACAGTGATAACTTCGGCAATCGCCTGCACTGCATGCATCAGAACATCATCAGCCATCTTGAAGGCCATGTCCACGCCGGTCCGCTGATCGCACAGGGTTAGTAAGCGGTCGTTCGGTATCGTGATCAGTGTGTCAACTTTATCCAACAGTTTAGAGATACCGTACTCTGCTACTTCCGATCTGTGTACGCCCTCGAAGGTGAAGGGCTTGGTGACACACGCAATTGTTAGGGCACCGGCCTCTTTAGCAAGCTCGGCTGCTATTGGTGCTATTCCTGTACCGCTACCGCCGCCCATTCCTGCTGCCAGGAAGACCATATCGGCATCGCCCACAGCAGCTCGTAACTCATCGCGGCTTTGCTCTGCTGCTTTCATGCCCATGTTGTGGTCGCCTCCTACTCCTAGACCACGGGTGAGCTTCTCACCGACTTGGATCCTGGTGGGGGCTTCCATGCGTAGCAATGCCTGGGCGTCAGTGTTCACTCCTATGAAGTCAACTCCTTGAATATCTGCTCGAACCATTCGGGAAACGGCGTTACATCCGCCGCCGCCTAGTCCTAAAACTTTAATTTTTGCTGGGTTGGGGACAAATCCTGGTTTTGCCATTTCTTCCTCCTTTCACTACCTTTCCTTATATTACTTGGCGACCAGATTGCGCATCCGGACTACGAAACGCTTAAGAGATTCGCTTAAGCCCTGCGTTTTCCAGCCTTGTGTGCCCTCTTGTTGATTTGAGCCCCAGAGTAGCAGTCCGACACCGGTAGCAAAAGTGGGGTCGGGGAGGATATCGGCGAGACCGTAAATGCCTGACGGGACGCCGATGCGAACTGGCACTCCAAGCATCTCATTTCCTAGAGCTGCAATGCCCCTCAGGTTGGCGCAGCCGCCTGTAAGGACTAATCCTGCTGGGACCTCTTTGTAGAAGTTTGTAGGTAGCTCTAAGGCAATGAGTTTGATAATTTCCTCTACCCTAGCCTTTATGATATCGGTGAGGTCCTGGTATGAGACCCCAAATCCATTGGTGTTCAGGTTTACTGTACTGTCGTCTGCGCTGTCCGAGACCGTCATTACGCTTCCATACTTGCGTTTAATCTGCTCGGCTGTTTCAAAAGGCATTCCTAAACCAATGGCTATATCACGGGTGATCTGGTAGCCTGCAACTGGTATGATTGCGGTGTGCCAGATGCTTCCATCCTTGAAAATAGCGATGTCGGTAGTGCCACCGCCTATATCGGCAAGTATCACTCCTGCATCTTTTTCATCTTCTCGGAGGACTGCCAGAGAGCTGGCCAGCGGCTCGAGGACAAGATCATCGATGTCGACGTTTGCACCTCTTACGCATTTGACCAGGTTCTGGACAGATGCTACTGCGGCAGTGATGACATGAGTTTCCACGTCAAGCCTTGAGCCGTGCATACCAACGGGATTCTTCACGCCGGCTTGACCGTCAACGGCATAACCACGGGGGATTACATGGAGCAGCTTATGGTCACTTGGGATGGTGAAGGTACGAGCGGATTGCAACACGCGCTTCAAATCATCGGTTCGAACCAGGCGGTCATTCCTTGAGATCGATATCACGCCCTTTTTATTAAGGGAGTTGATATGTCTGCCGGTAACACCGACATAGGCCGATTCCATTTTATATCCGCTGGCTTGCTCCGCACGCTTCACCGAATTTCTAATTGATTCTTTCGCTTCAGTGAGATTCACTACGAGACCCTTATGCATGCCCTTGGAGTGGGTAACCCCAACCCCCAGTACTTGGAGTCCCCCTTGCCCAGGGGTGGCCATGATGCTGGCGATTTTAGTGGTCCCCACATCGATACATGATATTATTTGTTTCTTCTTTGCCATTTACCTCCTCCTTTTTTTAAAATTTTGCTGCCCCGTTCCCAAATCGCTCTCATGTCATCGTGTCACCCCCTAGTTTCAATATTCTATATATCTAAAAAAACTGAGCGCCTCCTTAGAGACGCTAAATCCTCTCGGCTATCCTCATCTTTGCACTGCGGCTCAAGGGATTCACTTCAACCTCCGCGCTTGAGGGGACAACTACTTTTTTTGTGATTAATTTAAATCTGGCATGATGATTGCATATACATATGGGTGTTCTAGGAGGACAGATACATTCTTGTGACTCCATCCTCATAAAGTCTTTCACTAAACGGTCCTCCAGAGAGTGGAAGCTTATAATTACTAAACGTCCCCCTACAATAAGAATATTAACTACTTGCTTTAGCGCAGATTTGATACGTTCCAGTTCTCGATTTACCGCGATACGAATGGCTTGGAAAGTTTTTGTGGCGGGATGTATCCTGCCATGAAATCCAACTACCTTAGATACTATTGAAGATAGTTCGGTTGTAGTGCAAATCGGCCGATTTGAAACAATAGCTTTAGCTATAGCTTTACTCTTTGGCTCCTCACCATAGTGTTTAATAATTCTGGCGATCTCGTCTTCGGGAAAATCATTAACTATGATTTCGGCAGTTAATTCTTCTGACGGGTTAAAACACATTTTTAATGGGCCTTCGCTCTGAAAACTGAAGCCTCTTTCAGGGCTGGATATTTGAAGTGAGGACATCCCCAAGTCGAAAAGTACGCCGTTTACCGGGCTGAAATTCATTTGTGAACAAATGATTTCCAAGTTCTCAAAACTATCATTAATCAAGTTAGCTCTATCACCATAGCTGGATAACTTATTACGTGCCACATCAACAGCGTGAGGATCGATGTCAATGCCGAGGACTCGGCCTCCTCTTTCCAGAATGGCGGCGCTGTGTCCGCCCGCACCGAGCGTACAGTCGACGTAATGCCCATCCGTCTTCACCTGAAGTGCGTCCA
>CAZWOG010000031.1:0-7495 GCA_964635685.1 uncultured Dehalococcoidales bacterium
AACCGCTCGTGATAAGCTATGAATCTGTCGATCGCCTTCGCCACCCTGTACACCGAGGGATAGAAGGCTATGCCCAGTTCGGCGCACTGCCTTCTGGTGATAGCGAGGATATTATAAGCTACATCGCTCTCAGATGCATGGACCGATACTGCAATCGGTTTATTGACAGTTTTAAAATCCTTCAGCCATTTAGCCCTCTGATCCAGACAGAATTGGTAAAATAAATCCTTATCAAAGGGTTCGATATCGGGAGCGATCTGCCAAATCATCATATCCGCACCATCCCACTTCGCCAGCAAATCGATAACCGGAGCCCAGTCGAAGTGGTAGCCGCCGACATCGAACGGGTTACGCAGCATACTGCCGGCCACCGGGAAATATTTCTTCATTTCCTGTCGGAGTTTATCCGGAGCTTCAGGAAGCACCAGCCCGGCGCGCTCACAGTCGTCGGCGGCGCGTACGCTGGGGCCGCCGCCGTTGCCTAAGACCAGTGCGCGACGGCTTTTGGGACGCGGGAAGAAACTGAATGTCGTCATCATATCGATCATTTCCTCGGCATCTTCCACTCGAATCACGCCGGTCTGCCTGAGAATAGAGTCCCATACCTTATCATCACCAGCCAGAGCGCCCGTATGCGAGACTGCCCCCCGGCTTCCAGCTGGAGTCCCGCCTTTCTTTATGACTATCACGGGCTTCTTCGATGATGCCTCGGCCAGCACCCTGTGCAGGCGTTTCCCATCCCTGGTTCCTTCGATGTAGGCACCGATTATCTTGGTCTCGGGATCGGACGCCAGGTATTCCAGAAGATCACACTCGTCTATGTCGCAGGCATTACCGTAGCTGACCACCTTGCTGAAGCGCACGCCCCTGGCCCCCGCACCCCGTATGATGATGAGCGAGTAGCTGCCACTCTGCGAAATAAAGCTCACGTTACCGGATTCCATGGGGAATGCGGGCGAATAGGTGATGCCCTCGGATGGGACAAACAGCCCCATGCAGTTCGGGCCCAGCATGCGAACTCCGCTGTTCCGCGCACGCGCCACAAGCCTTTCCTGGAGGTCGCCTCTCTCCTTTTCATCTGTCTCGGCAAATCCAGCTGTATAAAGATGCAGCGTTTTAACGCCTTTGTCTATACAGTCGTCTAAGAGCCCGGGCGTTGCTGCGGCGGGAACTATCGATATCACATGATCAACAACATCCAGAATATCCTTCAACAACGGATAGCACTTCAGCCCAGACACTTTTTCAAACTTGGGGTTAACTGGATATACCTTCCCTTTGTACTTAAACTGCAGCAGCGTGTCTAAAAATAACTGTGTAATGGCGTTGAAGTACGCATCGCTCGCGCCGACAATCGCTATCGACCGCGGATGGAATAAGCTATCAAGTACCATGTTGCTCCTTCAGTTGAGTTACCTGGGTCGACAATTACAATTTTATTATAGCGAAGCGGCAATCCATCGGCAAGGAACAGTGGTGAGGTGCAGGATTCTTCCCGCCGTGGTTTTGGGGCGTTCCCATAGGGGCGATTCATGAATCGCCCCTACATGAATGACATGTTTATAAAGAGGTGTCCTTCCGCGGAATCCTTCCCGTTCAGGGAAGGACCAAGACTGGGGGTCAGGGGGTTGAACGCAGTCACCTCAGACTATCGGATATTGACATCGGGGAGGACGCTGGTATAATGAGACCATAATTCCAATTGATAATGATTTTCATTTAACATTCGCGACGGAGAAGCAAGTTGCAGAAAAGCCTGACATCGCTGCTGAGACAAAAAGGCTACAAATTAACCCCCCAGCGTCGCGCTGTAATCAACGCCATCTCCAAAAGCAACGATCACGTCACCCCGGCCGAGCTTTATAAACGAGCCCACAGCGAATACTCCGGCGTCGGATTGGTCACCGTATATCGCACGCTCAAGATGCTGTCCGCCCTGGGGCTCATATGCGAGATGCACAATGAAGGCAATTCCCGCAGTTATCTCCTCAGAAGGCCGGCCGAGCATCATCACCACCTCGTATGCTCCAACTGCGGTTTTGTCATAGACTTCGCCAGCTGCGTTCTGAACGACCTGGAACAGCAGCTTATCGATCGGACAGGATTCATAATGGAGGACCACCTCCTCGAGTTTCACGGGCGCTGCCCCGATTGCCAGAAGGTAAAGTCAGGTTAAGACATGGGAGTAGCATTTCATATCGGGCCGATAGCCATCCACTGGTACGGCATAATACTGGTTATCGCTATAATTGCCGCCATATTCCTGGCACGCATTGAGGCCAAAAGACGAGGCGAGAACTCAGATCACATCTTCACAGGCATGTTGTTAGTCGTGCCTCTAGGATTTATCGGCGCCCGCGCCTACCATGTCATCGATAAATGGTCCTATTACAGTCAGCATCCGTCCGAGATAATAGGCGGGGCCGGGCTCGGGATATTCGGCGCAGTCATCGGCGGGGCCATCGGGGTCTTCATCTATACCAAATGGAAGAAACTGAACTTGCTGCGCTGGTTCGATATAGCTGCGCCGGCGGTCATCCTGGCGCAGGCCATCGGCAGGTGGGGCAACTATTTCAACCAAGAGGTCTACGGAAAACCCACCGATCTGCCATGGGCTATCTATATCAATCCGGAGAACCGGGTGTCCGGATACGAATCGTTCGAGCACTACCATCCATTATTCTTTTACGAATCGATGCTGAACATCATCGGCTGCATAATGCTGCTGATAATCGGACGCAAATACAAGGATCGCCTCCTCGACGGCGATATCTTCTTCATATATCTCATCTACTACTCTACTATACGCTTCAGCCTGGAGTGGCTGCGCATAGACCCATGGACCATAGCCGGCATGCCCACCGCCTGCTGGATAAGCCTCGTAGCAATTATTGCATCGATATCGATCATGGTATACAGGAGGCGGCGTTTACGAAGGCTCAATATCGAATCTATCGATACAGAAAAGGTATCCGATAAGGAGGTATAAAGATGAAGCGAAATCACTTTGAGCATCTATTTACGCCAATCGTTATTAACGGTATGGAGCTGAAGAATAGAATTGCCGTGGCGCCGATGGGTTGTCTTCTGGCCTATGACCAGGGAATGCCCAGCCAGCGTCTCATCGATCACTATGTGGCCAGGGCTGAGGGCGGCGCCGGACTGATCATGGTTGAAGATACTACCGTCCATCATTCGCTGGCCTTATGCTTTGGTGAAATCGGCGTAGGTGCGATATATGACGATAAACTGATCCCGGGATGGAAGAAGTTGATGGAGCAAATACACAAAGCCGGGGCCAAAGCTTCTATACAACTATGGCATCCCGGGCGCCAGGCGCCAGCGCTCGGGCCGGAGAGGCCGCCATGGGCGCCATCCCCACTCCCCTGTCCCTGTCCCAACTGCCAAGATATGCCTCATGTAATGAGCACAGCCGATATCGAGGAGATCATCGAATGTTTCGCCCAAGCAGCGCGGCGCGTCAAAGAGGCTGGTGTCGACGCCATAGAGTTATGTGGCACTCACGGGTATCTCATAGCACAGTTCATGTCGGCCTATAGCAACAGGCGCACGGATAAGTACGGAGGCGACCTGCGCAGCAGACTGCGCTTTGCCCTGGAAATAATCGAGGCCTGTCGTTCTAAGGTAGGGCCTGATTTCCCTATCATCTTCCGCTTCAGTGCCGATGAAAGGGTGCCCGGCGGGCGCACCATAGAAGAATCTGTGGCTATCGCTCCGTGGCTGGCAGAGGCAGGGGTTGATTGTCTCAGCGTTTCCACAGGGGTATACGCCAACGTCGAGACCTATGTCGCGGCACCGATGTCCGTTCCCAAGGGATTCCTCATGCACGATGCGGAGGAGATAAAGAAAGCCGTGAACGTGCCGGTAATCGCCGTGGGCCGGCTTAACGACCCGCTCATCGCCGAGCAGTTCGTAGCCCAGGGGAAAGCAGATATCGTAGCCATAGGGCGGCAGATGCTGGCCGATCCGCAGTGGGCTAACAAGGTGAAGGCTGGAGATATTGAGGACATCAGGTGGTGCACCTCATGCTCGCACGAATGCCTGCACGCCCTCATGACCGCGTTCAGCTTCAAGTGCCAGGTCAACCCGGAGCTCGGCCGCGACCGGGAGATGGCGATCACACCGGCAAAGGTGAAGAAGCGGGTAGTGGTAATCGGTGGCGGCCCCGCGGGCATGGAGGCGGCACGGGTGGCAAAGCTCAGGGGCCACGATGTCACATTATTCGAGAGAGAGGCTGAGCTCGGCGGGCAATACCGCCTCGCTGCTATCCCCCCCACCAAGCAGGAGATCCTCCCCTATATAAAATACCAGATGCGCCAGCTGGATAAAGCGGGCGTAAAAGTTAAGCTTTCCACCGGGGCAACCGCGACTGAGATCGAGAAGCTCAAACCGGACGCGGTGATCATCGCCACGGGCAGCACGCCGCTGGTTCCCCAGATACCAGGAGTCGATGGTAAGAATGTGGCCAGCGCCCGCGACGTCCTCACATTCAAGGCAATCACCGGGAAAAAGGTTCTCATTGCTGGCGGAGGTATGGTGGGCTGCGAGATGGCCGACCTGCTAGCTTCATATGGCAGGAAAATTACAATCGTAGAGATGCTGCCTGAAATTGCCAGCGACATGGTTCCCGGTCCGAAGTATCACCTCCTGAAGCGCCTCGATGAACAGAAGGTTAAAATCATCACATCCTGCACTATCGAAAGGATCACCGCCGATGGCGCTGTGGTGAAACGCGACGGAGCGGAGGAAACGATACGCGGCATAGACACCATCGTGCTGGCTATGGGATCTGTTGCCGATAACCACCTAGCGACACATCTGGGAGGTAAAGTGAAAGAATTATTCGTAATAGGCGATGCTGAAAAGCCGGGTAATGCAACGGAGGCTATCGCCGCCGGAGCCAAGATAGGCAGGAGCATATAGGATAATGAAAGCCCAGAAGTACGCCACACCGGCGATGGTCATCGCTACCATTATCATCGCACTGGCTATGCTGCTCATCCCGACGTCGCACAGACAGAACGAGGCCGGCGATGACAGGCTGGGTGTGGTGGTCACGCTCATCCCCTTCGCCGATTTCGTGCGGCAGGTAGGCGGCGACATGGTCCATGTCGATGTCATGGTTCCGCCGGGCGCCAGCCCGCACTCATACGAGCCAACGCCGAGCCAGATGGTATCGCTCAGCAATACCGAGGTTTATGTGCAGGTGGGCTCAGGCATAGAATTTGAGATCATCTGGATGGAGAAGCTCATCGAGCAGAACCCGGAAATGGCTGTAATAAACGGTTCCACAGGCATCGATCTTATGGTAAGCAGCGACCCCGACGAGCCGGGGATGGACCCGCATGTATGGACATCGCCGATAAACACCAAGACAATTGTGCAGAACATCCTCGATGGCCTCATCGCCGTCGATCCCGATAATGAAGCCTACTACCGCTCGAACGCGGAGAGTTATCTGGACCAGCTTGACGAACTTGATGCGTATATCCACGGCAAGCTCGATGGCTACAGCAACAGATACTTCCTTATCTATCACCCCTCATTTGGTTACTTTTCCAGCGAATACGGATTGGAACAGATCGCCATAGAACACGAGGGCAAGGAACCCACACCTCAGGTGTTGCAGAACTGCATCGACCTTGCCAAGCAATATGACCTGAACTACGTTTTTATCGAGCCGCAGTTTGTGCTGCAGTACGCGGAGACTATCGCCAACGCCACAGGCGGCGAGACGGTCACGGTGGACGCGCTGTCAGAGCACTATATCCCCAGTATGCGCAGCGTTGCCGATGCGCTGGCGCTGGAGTTTGAATAATCAGGAATAGAGATGCCAAAAACCATATTAAAGAAATTCATGAAGCCGGGGGTCAGCTGGAATGACAGATGAAGTCATCAGGCTGGATGATGTCTGGCTGTACTACGACGGCATGCCAGCCCTGGAGGGGATCAACCTCTCCTTATATAGGGATGATTTCCTCGGCATCATAGGGCCCAACGGCGGCGGCAAGACCACGCTGCTGCGTTTGCTCCTGGGGCTGGTGAAGCCCAGCCGCGGCCGGATCACCATACTTGGAGAACCCCCAAATAAGGGCCGTAAGCACATGGGCTACCTGCCGCAGCGCAGCCTCTTCGATAGTGATTTCCCGGCAAGCGTGATGGAGGTCGTGCTGATGGGACGGCTGGGGCATACCGCCCTGTTTCGCCGCTACAACAGCGCCGACAGGGATGCCGCCATAGAAGCCCTCAAGAGGGTGGGCATGCTGGAGCACAAGGACCAGCAGATCGGAAAGCTCTCGGGCGGACAGCAACAGAGGGTCTTTGTCGCCCGCGCGCTCGCGAGCGATCCCGAGATACTGCTTCTGGACGAGCCCATGGCGAACGTTGATACGCCCATGCAGGCTGGCTTCTATGAGCTGCTGGAGAGCCTGAAGCGCAAGATGACCATAGTAATGGTATCCCATGATATCGGCGTGGTCTCGGCATATGTTGACAAGATCGCCTGCCTCAACCGCAGGCTTTACTACCACGGAACCAAGGACCTGACCAAGCATGACCTTGAGGAGGCATACCAGTGCCCGGTTGATCTAATAGCGCACGGCATGCCGCACCGGGTCTTCGAGGAGCACAAAGACCAATGATCGAAGCTCTGATGCAATACGAATTCATGCACAATGCGCTCTGGGCCGGGCTGCTGGCCGCGGTGGCCTGTGGCATCATCGGCACCTACGTCGTGGTGAAGCGGATGACCTTCATCAGCGGCGGCATATCGCACGCCTCATTCGGCGGCATCGGCCTCGGATACTATCTCTCCCATTACATCTCATGGATGACTCCGGTCATCGGTGCGCTGATATTCACCGTAGCCTCAGCCCTCGGCATCGGGATGGTGGTCAGGCGTTCCAAGCTTACGGAGGACACCGCCATCGGCATCATGTGGTCACTGGGAATGGCCATAGGAATAATATTTATTGGAATCACGCCGGGCTATATCATTTCCGATCTTTTCGGCTACCTATTCGGCAATATCCTCATCGTGCCGATATCCGACATAATCATGATGATCGTCCTCGACGCGATTATCATCGGCGTGGTCATACTGCTGTACAAGGAGTTCTTCGCCCTGTCATTCGACCAGGAGTTCAGCACAGCCGCAGGCATACCGACCGAGCGTCTGTACCTCATACTGCTGGGACTTATCGCGCTCACAGTGGTGCTGCTGATACGCGTGGTAGGGATAATCCTGGTAATCGCACTGCTGACGATACCATCCGCCACTGCCCGCCAGTATACGCACAGCATGAAGAATATGATGTGGCTCTCGATACTCATCGGCATGGCCTCAGTCATCGGCGGACTACGGCTTTCATATGAACTGGACATCGCCTCGGGCGCAACGATCATCCTCTTCAGCGGCGCCATCTTCATGATATCGACGATATTCACCCGCCTGTGCCGCCGTCGCACCCGCTCT